>CAMCWS010000127.1 GCA_945882755.1 Bordetella parapertussis
TTTGTGGCGGCTGCAGATTGCGGACCCAGTCAAGGTAGGGAGTTGGCTCAGTGACACGCAGCAAAACTGAGTTGATATCAACGCTGATCTATTACTCGTTTGGCTTTGCCCATGCTTCGCTCAATACCACCTTCAAGACATAACTCCACTTTCAAGCTGGTGCCTATATAGGCCTTGGCTTCATGCTCTAGGTTGACAGCGGCCTGCTTGGACTCAGAAGAATCACAAGACAAACCTGTGCGGGTTTCTACTTTGACAGTCAAGGAATCTAAGGGTCCATCCTTTTGCAAGATGCATTGGTAATGCGCACTCAAGGCCGATTGCCGCAGAATAAGTTCTTCAATTTGGGTGGGGAAAACATTCACGCCCCTGATAATCATCATGTCATCAGTGCGCCCTGTGATTTTTTCCATTCTCCGCATGGTGCGAGCAGTTCCAGGCAGCAAGCGTGTTAAATCGCGGGTGCGGTACCTGATGATGGGCAAGGCTTCTTTCGTCAAGCTGGTAAACACAAGTTCGCCCAGTTCCCCATCAGGCAACACCTCTCCCGTTTCGGGATCAATGATTTCAGGGTAAAAATGGTCTTCCCAAATGGTGGGCCCATCTTTGGTTTCTGCACACTCACTCGCCACACCCGGCCCAATGACCTCTGAGAGGCCATAAATGTCCACCGCGTCAATGCCCATGCGCTTCTCAATGGCCAAGCGCATATCGTTGGTCCAAGGCTCAGCACCAAAAATCCCTATGCGCAAACTGCTTTCAATGGGATTCAAACCTTGGCGCTCAAATTCATCAGCCAAAGCCAACATATAGCTGGGCGTGACCATGATGATGTCAGGTGCAAAATCTTTCAAAAGCTGCACCTGTCTTTCGGTTTGCCCGCCGCCAAAGGGAATCACCGTTAAGCCTAAATGCTCTGCACCATAGTGCGCACCCAAGCCACCCGTGAACAAGCCATAGCCGTAGCTGATGTGTACTTTGTCGCCTGGCCTGGCACCGGCAGCCCGAATACTGCGCGCAACACACTCGGCCCACATATGCACATCATTCGCGGTGTAGCCCACCACGGTTGGCTTACCCGTTGTGCCACTGGAAGCGTGAATTCGCACCACTTGTGACTGTGGCACCGCAAACATCCCAACGGGGTAACTGTCGCGTAAATCTGATTTTGCAGTGAAAGGAAATTGGCTTAAATCGGCCAAGCATTTGCATTCATCCGGATGAATGCCAGCAGCATCGAACTTTGCGCGGTACACCGGTGAATAGGCATACGCATGATGCAACGTGGCTTTCAAGCGCTTGAGTTGCAAACTGCGAAGCTCGTCGATACTGGCTTTTTCTATAGGGTCAAGCGGGAAATTTGTTGGACTCATACGGGTACCACTGCTCCTTGAATTTGTGCACTCTTACCTCGGAAAAGCGCCACGACTTCTGCTTTCTGATTACGCACGATCATGTCGTAAACACCATGCCGACCGCTGAGAATCTGCTCTTCTCCATCGCATACCAACACATCGTCCAAGTGGGCCGGTTTTAAAAACTCAATCGATGCAGCTGCAGCAACAGCTGCCTTGTTATGGCTGTTACAGGCAAACGCGAAAGTGGAATCAGCCAAAGTAAAAATAAATCCCCCATGGCAAATTTGATGTCCATTCAAATGCATGGGGGTGATGCGCATTTGCATACGTGCTTGCCCTGGTTTGCAAAAAACCAATTCCATACCCATGGTCTGGCGTGAAGCCACATCGGCAGAAAACATGGATTCACCGACTTGATGCGCCAAGTCCAACGCAGATGTAACCTCCGACATGATCAGTGTCCTGTGAATTGTGGAGGACGTTTTTGTAAGAAGGCAGAGACACCCTCAATGTAGTCATGCGTTTTTCCAAGCGCAGATTGCGTATCACGCTCAACATCAAGTTGTTGGTTCAAGTTTCTGTTTCCCGCTTCACACAACAAGGCTCGTGTGGCAATCAAAGCTTGGGTTGGCATAGCAGCCAAGCGTTGCGCCATTTGAGAAGAGGCCTCTAAGCAGTCCTCGGCCACATCCCATATCAATCCCCACTCTTTGGCTTGCGGAGCCATCAATTTGTCACCGGTCATGGCCAATGCCATGGCCCGCGCCAAGCCTAAGCGTTCCACCAAAAACCAACTGCTGCCTGCGTCTGGGATCAAGCCAATTTTGCTAAATGCTTGGATGAAGGATGCAGTGGGAGCCGCAATGGCAATGTCGCAAGCCATCACAAAAGAGGCACCTGCACCAGCCGCTACGCCATTGACCGCAGCAACGGTGGGCATACGTAAGTTCTGCAGACGTCTGGTGGTTGGATTGAAAGCTTGGTCAATCACGGGACCTGGGTCTGCACGTGCTATCAAGTTGGGGCCTTCGGCAAAGTCAAACTCAGATAAATCGGCACCAGCGCAAAACCCCCGGCCAGCACCGGTGATCACCATGGCTCGAATCAGTGGGTTGGCTTCTGCCGCGTCAAAGGCCTCCCACAAATGGCGGTGCATTTCGCGTGTAAAGCTGTTTAAGGCTTGCGGACGGTTGAGTGTGAGCCACGCTACTGCGCCTCGCTCTTCGTAGCTAACGGTCTTTTCATTCATATCGGTCTCCTTAGGGGATAATTTATCATCAGCCAAGGGCCACTCAGGCTTGAGGGTTCAGTTGAATGTGATAGCCAAGATTTGGAGACATGCATGAGTTACCAATTGATTCAAGTTCGCACCGAGGCCGATAAGGTGGGCATCATCACCCTCAATCGTCCCAAGCAATTGAACGCACTCAACAGCGAACTCATGGTTGAGATGGGCACTGCTCTGAAGTTATTTGATGCAGACCCCCATATTGGTTGCATCATTTTGACCGGTAGTGAAAAAGCCTTTGCAGCGGGTGCAGACATTGGTGTAATGGCCACCTACAGCTATGCCGACGTTTACAAAAACGACTACATCACACGCGATTGGGAAACCCTGCGCAGTATTCGCAAGCCCATCATTGCAGCAGTTTCTGGTTTTGCGCTGGGTGGCGGGTGTGAAGTGGCGATGATGTGCGACATCATCATCGCGGCTGATAACGCTCGGTTCGGTCAACCTGAAATCAAGCTTGGCATCATCCCTGGTGCAGGTGGCACACAACGTTTACCCCGTGCTATTGGCAAAGCCAAGGCCATGGACTTGGCCCTGACGGGGCGCATGATGGATGCGCAAGAGGCAGAACGTGCTGGGTTGGTCAGTCGCGTTGTGCCGCTTGATAAATTAATGGATGAGGCTTTGGGTGCGGCACTCAGTATTTGCGACTACTCGCAAATTGCAGTTATGTCTGCCAAAGAATCCATCAACCGCGCCTTTGAGAGCAGTTTGTCCGATGGTGTCATGTTTGAGCGACGTATGTTTCATGCACTTTTTGCCACCGAAGACCAAAAAGAAGGCATGGACGCCTTTGTTAATAAACGCAAGCCTGTGTTCAAACACCAATAAAACCTAGGGAATGCCATGACTGAAGAAACCCAAAAGCAATCGAGTTTGAAAAGCTGGGGGTTTTTGGCCCTCAAATCTCTTTTGGGGGTTGTGCTGCTGGCTGTGATTGCATTTTTTGTCGGGCCGACCAACGAATTTGGTACCGACACGCCTTCCAGCAGAAATCTACCCACGCAAAATTTGTCCGAGCTTGATGATTGGCTTGCGCAAAGCGAAGCCAAGTTCAGCGATATCAAACCAGGCACAGCCAAAGGCATAGTATGGGCAAGCCCTGATCACCAAAAGACGCCTTGGGCGGTTGTCTATGTGCATGGTTTTTCAGCCAGCCGAATGGAAACAGCACCTGTGGCCGACTTGGTCGCCAAAGAATTGGGTGCCAATCTTTTTTATACACGGCTCAGCGGCCACGGCTTGCCAGGCGCAGCCCTTGGTCAAGTTTCTGCTCAAGATTGGTTGGCCGACACCGTAGAGGCTATTCGCATAGGGCAAACCTTGGGTGAAAAGGTTTTGGTCATCAGCTGTTCCACCGGATCAACGCTTTCGACATGGCTTGAAACTTCAGCCTATGCCAACGCTGTCCAAGCGCATGTGTTTATCTCCCCCAACTTTGGCCTCAAGGACAAGCGCTCAGAGCTGCTGAATGGTCACTGGGGAAAACAAATTGCCATGGCGATCACAGGACCCGAATTGAAGTTTCCCGACGTCAGCGAGCAGGAATCAACGGCTTGGACAAAAAGTTATCCCACAAGCGCTTTGTTTCCCATGATGGCACTGGTCAAGAAAGTGCGTGAAAGCGACGCGCAGTCATTTAAGACACCCTTGTTGGTGCTCTACAGCGCAGACGATCAAACCGTTGACCCCTTGGAAACCCAAAAATTCTTTGAACGCATTGGTTCACCTAGCAAAAAACTTGAATTGGTTTCTTACAGCCAAAGTGAAGGGCAACATGTGTTGGCCGGAGAGATACGCGACCCAAAGTCGGTGGAGCCTATGGTCAAAACCATCGTCAAATGGCTTGGCGAGCTATCAATGCTTTGACCTCTTTGTGCCCACCTAAAAGTACACCGTCACGAAACACCATAGGAAATGTGGGCCAACCGCTCCACATTTTCAAAGCCAAGCGACGCTTCCATTGGCTGAAGTAACTTCCATACTCTAAATAGTGATATGAAATACTAGATTCTTTAAACAAGTTGCGAACATTTTTGACAACAGGGTTTTGCTTCATTCCAACCACCACAATGGCGTGCTGGGCAATGGCCAACTGAACCTCTTGAACAATATCTTGGTTAAATTGGGCGACAGTAGCTTGAATGTCAGAATGAATTTTCTGCTCGGGTAACACTGACCTGGTCATGATTTGCTTTCAAAGGTTCTCGCATCTTATGCGCCACATAATACGCCTTATGAAAAATGCCTTCTTCGTTGTTTTCTCATTGCATTGTTTTTTGGCTTCTGCCCAAATTGTGTCAAAGCCGCTCACTTGCAGTCAGCACTTTCTTGGTTTTCCTTTTGAGGTGCATTTCATGGGCAATAACGTTGCAGTGTCATTCAAAAATGAAACATACACATTGCCTTTTAACCGCTCGTGGGTAACCATGGATGGCGGTCGTTGGAGTGATTACACCAATGGCAATCTAATTTTGGCTTCCAGCTATCCTGAAGAGCCATATGTTGCCATCAGCCTTAAGAATCAAAAAAATTCAATGGCTTCATGCGACGTGGTTGAATTACACCTAAACCAGTCGACTTCAAAGTAACAATCGCCTATTCTTTATCTGCTGCAGATACAGGTTCAGCTTTTTTAATTTGGTATGCATTGTTTCTTTGCACACGAATAACTAGAAAATAGCAATCTCTTTTCAGCTCGCCGTTTTTGATCATGTCACAAAAAGTCGCACTGCCCGCATAGGATGCTTTGCAATAATTCATTTCATCCGGTTTGGGTTTGAGCGTACAAGAGGATATATCTGCGGCCTTTGCCAACGCCGGAAAAATTGAAAAAATCAGAATACTTATCAACTTGTACATAAAGACTCCATGTGCTTGCAGCCTTTGTAACAGCAAGCCTTATCAATTGCACATGAATTCTCACTATTTTTGTCTAAATTGTTGTTTTATATGACAATTATTTAATAACACAGGCTTTTTCCAATGCCGCTCTTGTTCAAAACAGCCTTAGTATTTCTCAGGGACCATCATTTGTTCAGGCACAGGGTTGCGGATGTAATCGGGATTTCGAACACGCGCAGGCAAGGCGATTTCTGCATGTTCAATCTCGTGGTAGTTGAACTGAGAAAGTAAATGGTCGATACAGTTCAGACGGGCGCGTTTCTTATCCACGGCTTGAACTACCCACCAAGGCGCTTCTGTAATGTGGGTTCGCTCAATCATGGTTTCTTTTGCGCGGGTGTAGTCTTCCCAGCGTCTTCGGCTCTCTAAATCCATAGGACTTAGCTTCCACTGCTTCAACGGGTCATGTATGCGGCCCAAAAAGCGAGCGTGCTGTTCATCATCCGTGATGGAAAACCAATATTTCAATAAGATGATGCCGCTTCTGGCCAGCATTTTTTCAAATTCAGGGACAGTTCGGAAAAATTCTTCATATTCATCTTCGGTACAAAAACCCATCACACGTTCGACACCGGCACGGTTGTACCAACTCCGATCAAAAAGTACGATTTCCCCAGCGGCAGGAAGATGCGTGACATAACGTTGGAAATACCATTGCGTGCGCTCACGGTCGTTAGGAGCCGGCAGAGCGGCGACTCGGCAGACGCGGGGGTTAAGCCTTTGGGTAATTCGTTTGATAACGCCGCCCTTGCCTGCAGCATCGCGCCCCTCAAAAAGAATCACCACTTTTTGTTTGGTGGCAACAACCCAATCTTGCAACTTGACCAACTCACCTTGCAAGCGAAGTAGTTCGCGGAAATAAACAGCACGGTTTTTTTTCTCTTCATCAGAGGCAAAAGGGTCGTTTTCGTTTTCGCCATCTTCCATGGCCATCTCAAGTTCTTCGTCTATGGAATCTAAGATGTCTTCACGAATTTTTCGTAATTGCTCAGCATCGAGTTGAGAATTTTCTTTCATGCTATTGGACCTTATATCTTCAATACGTTTTAAAGGGTGTTTATGAAAGCATCATGACTATTGATCACGCTCTTGTATATCTTTGAGTTTTTGGTTGACGTTTTGTAGCTTTTTCTTCATGCGACGAATTTTTGCTTGAAGTTCATCTTCAACCGGTGTGCCTGAATCTTTGCTAGGTGAATTGACCTTAACTTGCTTGCCGATCTTTGTCGCAGAGTTTCGAGGTTTGCGGGCAATGCCAGGATTTTGAGTAACTGCTGATGCGTTTACAAGGTGAGCTGTCGATCTTGCGGAGACGGTCTGGCTAAAGCGAACAA
This sequence comes from Bordetella parapertussis, assembly GCA_945882755.1. Classification (GTDB taxonomy): domain Bacteria; phylum Pseudomonadota; class Gammaproteobacteria; order Burkholderiales; family Burkholderiaceae_C; genus Limnohabitans. The sequence continues at coordinate 6,888 of CAMCWS010000127.1, forward strand.
AATGGTCAACGATATGGGTTTTGTCTATATGCGCTGTGTTTTCTTCCAAGACATCTTTACTGCCGAAGAGCTGCTGGGTGGTTATGGGCGCATCGTCTGCAAATTTTTGTCGATGATCCGAGATGGATTTTTGGCTATTGATTTGTTGTCTATTTTCTTTGATATGTTCTTCATTTATGCGGTGAATTTGATCTTTGATATGGGTTTTTTTCTCGGCAAAAAAATCATCCTTGATGATGGACTTTGGTGTTGAGCCAGTTGCCTTTTGAAGATCAACAGATTTAATTTCACCTTCTTCAATATCGTATTTTGGGCTGACAGCGTTACGGGTTGCTGGATTAAAGCTAACTGAGTGCTGGACTCCACTGCGTACAATTTTGCGACTCATGGTTTTAGGTGGAATAAATTGCAGATGGACGAAGTATATTCACTGCGCTTTGTTGCAAGTAAAGCTGGCTTTCACGAGCCCCAGATAACTAAAATTTGTACCTGATACCTATGCCCATTGAGGCGTTTTGGGTCGTATCGGATTCGCCTTTTTTCGTCCATACATACTCAGAAGAAACTCCCCACTTGGGATTGATGTTGTATGAAATGCCTAGACCATAAATAGTCTGTGCGTAAGTCGAGTCTGTGGCCTTTTGTGACACGGATGTTTTAACAACCGTTGTTTGTGTTCCAAACTGCCTACCTAACTTTGCATAAGCACCCCAAGCAGTATTGAATGTGATGAATGGCCGTACACCTATGCTGTAGCCATTATTTAGTTTGACCGTGTAAGTGATAACGCTTGTTGGTGCGATGGATGCATCACTGCTGCCATCAAACGCATTTGCTTCAAGTGCAACGTTATCCATCACCACATATGCCAGCCCCAATCCAACAACGGTGGGCTTGAAGGTGCCGAGATTTTTGGAGGACTCGTCTTTGATGGAAGTTTGTACATATGAAATTCCACCAAAAATATCACCCACATTTTGCGCATTTACTTCTAAACCGACTACCCATAATAAAACCCATACCAGCTTCATGACTTAATCCATGTGTTTGCGTGAGCTATAGTAACAATATAAATGTCCTATATTTTTTTAATTATTGATTAATATATTTATATTGATGAATTAAATATGAGTTAATGCCACATGAAATCAAATACTGTTTCTACTCGTCCCATCTCAGCAGACAAGCAGGCAATGAGAAAAGGTGTGAAGTCTCGTTGCTTCATGACCAGTTTTTTTGTCATTTGCAGCTTATTTGCTTCGCATGCAAACAGTCAAAATTTATTTGGAAATCCCAGTTGTACAAATTGGATGACCACGAGCAAAATTGAAAAAACCACTTGGTTAAATGCCTTTTTGGCGCCATTGAACTTAACCAATGTTTCCAGAAAAAAACTACCCGAAGACAAATTCAGCAAATTACCAACGCTGGATCCAGCTGTTCACTATGTTGATCATTTCTGTGAGCTCAATGCAAATGAATTTGCCTCGGTGGGCGCCATTCAATTTTTAGACAAGTTGACAAACGGTAGTTAACCGCGAGCTTAATTTATCAAGACTTGGTGCTACCCATATTGCCAATAAATTGGCCACCACGCTCAATGTCAATTTCTGAGTAGGTAAGTTTTCCAGAAACTTTTCCAGTTTTGAAAATTTTCACCAAACCCTTGCAATTGATGTCGTTTTCTAGTTGGCCATGCACTTGTATTCCTTGGGCCTGAACTTTTCCTTTGATGTTTCCTTTTGGTCCCACTTCCAGTTCTTTGCAATTAATTTCGCCAGATATGTCGCCATTTATTTGAGCAAATCCTGGCACATTGATGGAGCCAACGAAGGTGACACCATCGGGTATGAACAAATCATTGTTGAGGCTTGAAACATTAGACATAGAGGTAATTAATTTTGGTTGATTAACAGTCATCATATTGCAAGTTGATCGACTGGTATTACTCAGTGTTTTGTAGCGTGTTTTGATGAATGGCTGATGTAGGCCTCTAAATTCAAAAGTTAATGCGAATCATTCTTATTTAGTTTATGATGGCCTTACTTTTTGAGCAGAGGGAAAACATCATGGAAACCATGAAGCAAGAGCAATTTCAAACATGGTCGTGTACCAGACGTCTACTGCTTGCAGTTGCCTATGCACACATAGGTCTTTCTGT
>CAMCWS010000128.1 GCA_945882755.1 Bordetella parapertussis
CAAGACACCATTTTTCCATGAACCACTGTTCTATCGTGTCCTTTCAAAGGACAAACTAGCCTATCTAGCATGCCCCTTCCTGATCAACGCTATTTGTGGGTAATTGATTTATTGTGAAACCGCAGTGTGGCATTCCCCCAATTCAGTAGACATTTAATAATGTCAAAACTGGAGTGGAGTGGAAGAAATGAAGAGAACAAGATATACGGCTGAATTCAAGTTAGAAGCTGTCAAACAATTTATCGACAAGGGCCATACTGTTGTTGATGTAGCCAAGCGACTTGGAATTGCTGAAGGTGTTCTGTACACATGGGTTAGCAAGTTCAAGAAAGCGGATGAACCCGTCACAGGCGAGCTGTGTTGTGGGTTTGCGCTGCACCTTCGCTTTGATTTTTTTGTGAGGCCAGGCTCATGGATTCTTTGACACAAATTGCATTAGGCGCTTCAATTGGGGTGGCCGTCATGGGCCGGCGAACGGCCGCTTGGAAGGCCGCGCTATGGGGTGGGGTGGCCGGTTTGCTGCCCGACCTTGATGTGCTCCTAGACCACGGGGACCCGATCCTCAACATGGTTTTGCACCGCGCCGAAACACACGCGCTGTTTTGGTTGGCCTTGGCCTCGTGGCCTTTGGCGTGGTGTGTTTCGCGCATCCAAGGTCAGGCGCATGAGCTGCGCCGTTGGTGGGCGGTGATCGCCTTGGCTTTGATGACGCACCCTATTCTGGATTGGTTCACGATTTACGGCACTCAGTTGTTCTTGCCTTTCACCGACGAGGCTTTGGGTTTGGGCAGTTTGTTCATCATCGATCCGCTCTACAGCTTGCCCTTAATGGCCGGTGTGGTCTGGGCTCTTCGTGGCAGCCTCGTGGGTTGGCGTGCCAACAGCTTCGGTTTGGTGTGGAGCTGCATGTACATCGCGTGGAGCGTGGTGGCGCAGCAGCACGTCTTGCAGCATGCCCACACATCGTTGCGCGCCGCGGGTCTGTCCACCGAGCAGGTGTTCGCCACCCCCGCACCCTTCAGTACCGCTTTGTGGCGTGTGGTGGCTGTGGATGGTGACCATTTGCACGAGGGGTTTTATGCCTTGTTGGACGGGGGACGACCGATGCGTTTTGATGCGTTTGAGCGCGGAACTACCTTGTTGATGCAAAACGCCGGTCACCCGCAGGTGCAGCGTTTGCAGCGCTTCGCCGATGGTTTTGTGAGCCTGCGTCAAGATGTGAATGGGGACTTGTGGATCAGTGATTGGCGCATGGGCCAATACCCCAACTTTTTCTTCACCTTCAACATTGGCCCGCCTTTGACCAATGGACAGACACCCCCCGTGGCCACCCAAGAGCGGCGCACGATGGCCGTGGGCGCTGGCTTGGCCTGGCTGGGTACGCGTATGCGCGGCAACGACATAGATCCGCCGCGCGGACCAGGGCAAAACAGACAGCAGGGTCATACACAGTGAATCTGCAACGCCTTATGAGGAGTCTTAAAAGATTTGATCAGGGTTTTTCCGGGGATTATTTGCACAAAAGAATTGAACCTTGATACTCTTAGGAACCTAACTAACGGAGTCCGCTATGCCAAGAGCGAGGAAAACATGGGCTGAGAAGATGAAGGCAAAACCGCCTCATCATGTCATTTATTTCCATCCAAGCTTTCAGGCGCAGACTCACAGAGAAAAACAACTGTGACGCCAGCTGCCCAGTATCAACGCCCATTTTTCTCAGAATCGTTGCGGAGCACACTTGGGAAGAGTTCAGCCGAACCGGCAGTACAAAAAATCTCGCACCATTTTGGCGGGTTATGGAGTCAAGTTCAACCATGGCAAAGAAACTGAATTTTGATTCCGCGTGGATTGACGTACAGCAGGAACTTGAAAAGAAGAATACTTAGCTGAGGTCTCACAGCTTGCAATGCCGCGTGAGTAGGGTTCTTCAATTCTGATGCTTCGTAACACCATACTTCTGTTCCCATTTGATAATGGCTAACTTACAGTCGAAACCATATAAATGAAATATATGTACAAATATCAAGAATGGATAGGTTTAGAGTGGCAGTGGCTTAGCTTGACTTCAAAGTTTTTAGTTGGCTATGGAATGCTCATGCTGATTACTCTGATGATTACTTATGTATGGTCTCTCAATGATCACCGTTTTATTCGAGAGGTTGGTATTTGGGTGAAACCCATGAAGTTCATGGCGTCAACTGCCTTGTTTGCATTGACGACAGTTTGGGTTCTAAAGGTTGCTCATTCAAGCGTGGATCAAACTGAAGTCTTTGGCTGGATAGTCGCGTTGCTGGTAGCAACTTCTTTGTTTGAAGTGGTTTACATCACTTATCAAGCTGCTCAAGGTTCTGGTTCCCATTACAACGTCAGTGACCCATTCCATGCATTCATGTTTGGTGTGATGGCCATTGCTGCTGTTGGCTTGACCGCCTCACAAGTTTGGTTGGCATGGGAGATTTGGAAAGAACAAAAAAACGCAGACATCCCCATTGAAACACTGGGTGTGATCATTGGACTTGTAATGACATTTGTCCTTTCAACGATCAGTGGTTTCATGCTGGGTGGCAATCAGCCTCCAGCAGGTCAAGGAACTCCCATTGTGGGTTGGCATTTGTATAAGGATATTCGTCCAGCACATTTTCTTGGTGTTCATGCCCAGCAATTGATCCCAATATGGAGTTTGATAGCTGCTAAGTTCATGGGTTCATTTGGCCACATTGGATTGCTGGCAGGATCTATGCTGTATGTGGTGCTCTGGGGAATCTCTACATGGCTCAGCTTATGAAAATTCATTTTGCTGATGAGAATGATGTCCACGCCAGATCCACCGCCATAGCCAATGTATTTTTCAATTCAATTGAAGGTGTACTTAACACCAATCTGAATCAAACGGGGCATACCCACCAAAATCCCACGCGTACGGTCAACAACATATGTTTTGTCGAGCAAATTCTTCCCTGTTACAAATGCTGATAGAGCTTTATCAAACCTGTAATTGAGGCTGGTATTCCACACGGTATAGGCCGCAATTTCTCCCTTTTGCCCATCTGCTGTCGGTGCAACCGTGTTCGCAAAATCCGAGAACTGGCTTCCTACATATTGGGCTTCTAGTTCCCCTTTGATAGCTCCCACCTTATAGCCCACGGCTGCTGTCAATGTATTTTCTGGGGCATAAGCTTGGCGCTTTCCTTGTGAGCCCACTGTTTCGCCTGTAGACACGTTACGAAAGGCTTCTGTCTGTTCAGCGGTAGGAAGCCATGTGTAGGCCAGTCGGCCGAAAACGCCAGACACAAAATCAGCACTGGCCGCAAGCTCAATTCCTTCAAACAAGCCTTTTCCTTGTGACAGTGGAGTACTTCCACCCGCAATCGATCCAACAGCTATCAAATTGTCATAAGCGTTTCTGAAATAGGCACCTTGTACAGAAACTTTTTTCATGGGTTGGATTCGAAAACCCACTTCAAAGTTCTTGGATTTTTCTTCGCTGACTTCAGTGACCGTGCCTGTACTGCCTATCATATCTTCGACACGGGGAGGCGCAAACCCTTTATGCAAGCTTGAAAAAATAGTCAGCGTATCCGTTGGGTTCCAAGTAGCACCTATCCCTGGCGTAAACGCATAAACGTTGCTCTCACCTGTCTGTGCTGTCAGAAGGTTATTTCTCTCGGCACGGATTGATTCATAGCGTGCTATGGGCGTCACTGTAAATTTTCCAATATCAAAGCGGTTTGCTATAAAGCCAGAGTAAGCTCTGGTATTTCGCAGATTGTTTTCGGCCAATGTCCCGCTTCTTGCTGTTGGCGAAGTGCCATTGATCTGCCGGCGGTTCTGTTCTTCAAAATGGATGCGAGCACCTGCTTGAAACTCCCCCAGACTATGCGTGACCGTTATTCGAGGCTCGACTCCCCAAGTTTCGTAGCTACGTAGACGCCCTTGGATGGAGTTACAGCTGTCCGGATTGATGACAACGCCAGCTAAACGCGATGGGTTAAGTGCTGCACATTGCCCATCTTGACTGGTGCTGGCCTGACGCCACCAGTCACGGTCAAATTTTGAGTAACACACGCTGGTGATCAAGGTGGTTTGTTCAGTGACAAGAAAATCGTGGGTTATTGATAGGCCAGTTCTCTGCGCTTCAAACCGATCATTTTTAAACGGGTTATAGCTTGCTCCAAGATTTTCGAATTCTGCTTGCGTAAGCCCGGAGTAGGTCTGTACCGAGTCTTCTTTGTAGAGGTTTGTGCGAAGGGTGATAGCCTGGCGTTCGCTCATTTCAGTGCTGTACTTGATGTTGAGGTCATCCAGTTTGTGAGACATATTGTCACGTGCACCGTCACCTTGCTTGAGCCCATAGTCCAAGTTCAAACCGCTTCCGCCAATGCTCATCTTGCCGTTGGAGTAATCTCGATTGCCCATCACCCCCTGAACATAACCGCCAAAAGCCTGCCGAGGCGCAGGGGTGATGTAATTCACCACACCACCCACGGTTTGTGGGCCAAACATCAGAGAACTTGCGCCTTTGAGTACTTCAATTCGCTCATAGCGATCCACCATCGGGTGGTAATAACTAGCGTTGTCCCCATAAGGCGCATAAGCCAATGCAAGCCCATCTTCAAGCAAGGTGATCTTGGTAGACCGTGTCGGATTCAAGCCCCGCATGGCGATATTGGGGCGTAAGCCAAAGCCCTCTTCATCGCGAGCATGTACGCCTGCGACTTTGCGCAATGCTTCATTGACAGTGAAAACGTGGGCGTCCTCCAGTTCCTTCTTCCCCAGAATCTGCCCAGCACCACCAAGGCTTGTGAGATTTTCTTCCCCGCCGATCACAAAGACGGTTGCCATACTCGTTTCTGGGGAGGTTTCCTGTGTGTGACCGACAGAAATACCTATGTGTGCATAGGCAACTGCAAGTAGTAGAAGTTTGGTACACGACCATGTTTGAAATGGCTCTTGCTTAATGGTTTCCATGATGTTTTCCTTCTGTGCAAAAAAGTGAGGCCATCATAAGCTAAATAAGAATGATTCGCATTAACTTTTAAAAGCAGGGGTTTTTACATCATTCATTCCGCAAAAACGCTATAAAACGTTGAGTGTTGCTAGCAGATCAACTTGCAATATGATGACTATTAATCAACCAAAATTAATTACCTCTATGTCTAATGTTTCAAGCCTCAACAATGATTTGTTCATACCCGATGGTGTCACCTTCGTTGGCTCCATCAATGTGCCAGTATTTGCTCAAATAAATGGCGACATATCTGGCGAAATTAATTGCAAAGAACTGGAAGTGGGACCAAAAGGAAACATCAAAGGAAAAGTTCAGGCCCAAGGAATACAAGT
>CAMCWS010000129.1 GCA_945882755.1 Bordetella parapertussis
CTCTACACCGACTCGGGGGCTTTGGGGTGATTGACGTAACAAGGCTTTGCGAGTGGTGCTGTGGCTAAGTTGCTGTAGCCACCATTGCAAGGCTTTATCGCCTGCGGGTTGACCCTTGGGGCTGGGGTTTTCACGCCATGCGTAGCTGATGGTGGCCAGTCGCAAGGGGCGCATCACCTCGCAAACACTGAGCAAGCCTTGCTCAATATAAGGCTGGGCCAAAGGGTAGGGCAAAAAGCCTGACCCCAAACCGCGCAGTTGCGCGTCGAGCTTGGCTTGCATCGTGGGCACGGTGAACACATCTTGTCCGGCTAGCAGCCCAAAGGTCAGGCCCATCCCTTGGGGCACCGTGTCAGCCACCGCCACGGCGCGGTGGGATTGGATCAATCTGTCGCTCAGCGGTTGCGCCACATGCGCCAAGGGGTGCTGAGGTGCCACTGCAAACACAAACTCCACTTCGCCCAGTGGCGCAAAGCGCAACCCCGGGCTGTTGCTGAAGGCGTAGCTCACGCCGACCGCCAAATCGGCTTGGCCAGAGATCAAAGCGCTCAAGGTGCCGCTCAAGGTCTCGTTGCGAAGTTTTAACCGTGTGGGCGGGTTGAGTGCAAAAAACGTCTCACTCATCTCCATCATGACCTGGAAATCAATGATGGCATCCACAGCAATAGTGAGTTGGCCTTCCCAGCCGGTGGCCACCCGTTTGACGCGGTGCGCGATGCTGTCCATGTCCAGCAGCAAACGGCTGCCCTCGGTCAGCAATTCTCGCCCTGCCGCGGTCAGTTGGGCTTGTCGCGACGAACGGGTGAACAGCAACACGTCCAGCGCCTCCTCCATTTGACGTACGCGGTAACTCAAGGCACTGGGTACCACGCCTATTTCGCGGGCAGCTCCGGCAAAGCTGCCTTTTTCTGCGATCGCATTGAGCATGAAGAGGGCATCAGGGGTCAGAACATCACGGGCAGACGACATAAACACCTTATTGATCAAATTATTTGAATGATGCCATCAATTCCATGCATCCAAAAGAATACTTTGGTTGATTAAACTGATATTTATTCAGCAGACACACCATGAACACTATTCGACGATCCCTTGACAGAGGCTATGCCGACCACGGATGGCTCAAGTCTTTTCACAGCTTTTCATTCGCTGGCTACTACGACCCCGCTCACATGGGTTGGGGTGCGTTGCGCGTGATCAACGAGGACCGCATCGCGGCAGGCAAAGGTTTTGGCACCCACGGCCACCAAGACATGGAAATCATCAGCTATGTGCTGTCGGGCAATTTGGCCCACCAAGACAGCATGGGCAATGTCAAAGGCATACCCCCGGGCGATGTGCAGCGCATGAGTGCAGGCACGGGCGTGAAACACAGCGAGTTCAACCATGCCGAGGGCGAGGAAACCCATTTTTTGCAAATTTGGATCGAGCCTAACCAGCGCGGCATCCCCCCCAGCTACGAGCAAAAAACTATTGCACCTGCCAGCAAGCGCGGTGCCTTGGCCTTGATTGCCGGCCACACGCCCACGGGTGACGCGGTGAAGATCCATGCCGATGCAGCGCTTTATGCAGGTTTGTTCAACGGCGATGAATCCGCCAGTTTGACCCTCAACCCACACCACAAGGCCTATGTCCATCTGATTCGCGGTCAACTGCTCGCCAATGGTCAGCAGCTGGCTGCTGGCGACGCCTTGTTGTTAGATGGTGAATCTCGAATCGAGCTGACCAAAGGCCAAGACGCAGAAGTCTTGGTGTTTGACCTGGCCCCCTGAATTTTTTGTTGCTTACCTAGGAGAAATCATGAGCAAAACTGTTGTTGTTTACCACTCTGGCTATGGCCACACCCAACGCGTGGCCCAATTTGTGGCCGAGGGCGCCAAAGCGCAACTCATCGCCATCGACGCGGACGGCAACCTGAGCGACGCTGATTGGACCGCTATCAACGCCGCTGACGCCATCATCTTTGGCTCACCCACTTACATGGGCATGGCCTCATGGCAATTCAAAAAGTTTGCCGATGCCACTTCTAAGCAGTGGATGAGCGGTGCGTGGAAAGACAAAGTGGCCGGTGGTTTCACCATCTCTGCCAGCCCCAGCGGCGACAAACTGTCGACCATCCAGTACTTCATCACCTTGGCGATGCAACAAGGCATGGTCTGGGTGGGTCAACCTGCCATGAATGACGGCAACATCAACCGCATTGGTTCCAACTCAGGCGTGATGGCCCAAGTCGGCCCTACCAGCCCTGCGGCAGACATTCCCCAAGGTGACTTGGACACCGCCAAAGCCTACGGCGAACGTGTGGCTCACGTGGCGGCCAAATTGCGCGGCTGATTTTTCACTGACCGCTGCAAGCCGCTTGGTGCGACAGTACCAAGCGGCTTTTTTTTGGGGAGTTGGGTTAGTATGAAGCCATGAAGATTTTGAGCATACTGCCATGGGCCGATTGGCTGGTCTTGGTGTTTTTTGGGCTGGTATGGATTGGCTATGCCCAATTTGCCAGCCGCTGGTCGCTCAAGCGTCCCTCTATCTTGGCCGCCACCAACCGTTTTCGACTGCGCTGGATCAAGGTGTCTTTGTCACGCGACCCAAGGGTGCTTGACGGCATCATCACCCAGACCTTGTCGAACACACCGGCGTTTTTTTCGTCCACCACCATACTGATCATGGGCGGTTTGCTTGCCCTCATGGGAACCACCGACAAAGCCGCCGAGTTGGTGCGGGAAATTCCTTTTTCTCAGGCCACCCCTATCTTGGTGTTTGAGTTCAAGATCTTGGTCTTGATCGCCATTTTTGTGTATGCCTTTTTCCGCTTTTCATGGTCGATGCGGCAATACACATTTGTGGCTCTGATGATCGGTGCACTGCCTTCACCCGAGTTTTTTGCGTCGCAACCTGACAAGGAAGACGATTACGCCCAACGCGTGTCCGCCATGACAGGGCTGGCAGCTGAAACCTTCAACGACGGCTTGAGGGCCTATTACTTTTCGTTTGCGGTGATGGGTTGGTTTTTCTCACCCATGGCGTTTGTGCTGACCACCTTATTGATCGTGGCGATTTTGTACAACCGCGAATTCCGCTCGGATGTGCTGGGTGTGCTCAACGACGGCAATTAAGAGAAATTCAGGCTCAAGACAGAAGCGCTGAATGCCATGGCGTTTCTTTAGGTGGTTGAAATGCCCAACTTACCCAGCAAGGCCTGATCCTTTTGCCAATCTGGGTTGCCTGTGGTGAGCAATTTATCGCCATAAAAAATGGAATTGGCGCCTGCCATGAAACACAAGGCTTGTATGGCTTCACCCATTTGCTGACGCCCAGCCGACAAACGCACACGGGCTTTAGGCATGGTGATGCGAGCTACTGCAACAGTGCGAACGAACTCCAGCAAATCAAGGGATTCGGTGCCGTGTAACGGTGTTCCTTCAACTTGAACCAAGTTGTTGATAGGCACGGATTCAGGGTAGGGCGTCAAGTTGGCGAGTTGGTGGACCAACCCAGCTCGCTGTTCGCGGCTTTCGCCCATGCCAACAATGCCACCGCTGCAGACATTCATGCCTGCCGAACGTACATGGGCCAGCGTATCAAGACGTTCTTGGTAATCCCGCGTGGTGATGATGTCGCCATACAACTCTGGCGTGGTGTCCAGGTTGTGGTTGTAATAGTCCAAACCAGCTTGTTTTAACGTGCCAGCTTGGGATTCAGTCAGCATGCCCAGCGTGCAGCAGGCTTCCATGCCCAGCGATTTGACGGTGCGAACCAGTTCGGCGACTTTTTCTACATCACGGTCTTTGGGTTCACGCCAGGCCGCACCCATGCAAAAACGGCTTGCGCCATTCTTTTGGGCTTCTAGCGCAGCGGCTTTGACATCTTCCACATCCAGCAATTTGGAGGCTTCAACACCCGTGTTGTAGTGAACAGACTGGGGGCAGTAGCCGCAGTCTTCAGGGCAGCCGCCGGTTTTGATGGACAAAAGTGTGGAGAGTTGGACTTCGTTGGGATTGAAATGTTCGCGGTGAACTTGTTGCGCCTTGAACATCAAGTCGCTGAAGGGTAAATTGAACAATGCTTCAATCGACTGTCGACTCCACGCTTCAACAGAATTTTCTGAGGGCTTCGCAGGCTTGAGGAAATGAAGAGTCTGTACTTGCTGAGTCACTGCAGTAGGCATAATTGAGAATAGATAGACTGAATGTTGTGAATATAGCAACAAAAAATTTTACGTATCTACAAGAGGTTTAATCTGAGTACGCTTTCTTCGCAATTGGTGCAACGCAGCTTGCACAGTGTCTGGCATCCATGTACACAAATGCAACACCACGAGACGGTGCCCTTGGTGGCCGTTCAACGCGGCAGCGGTCCTTGGCTTTATGACCACGATGGCAACCGTTACCTCGACGCCATCAGTTCTTGGTGGGTCAACCTGTTTGGCCACGCCAACCCCCGCATCAACGATGCATTAAAACAGCAGCTCGACACCTTGGAACATGCCATGCTCGCCGGCTTCACCCATGAGCCTGTGGTGTTGTTGTCCGAGAAGCTCTCGGCCTTAACTGACGGGGCATTGGGACATTGTTTTTATGCGTCAGACGGCTCTTCTGCGGTAGAGATTGCCCTCAAGATGAGTTTCCATAGTTGGCGCAACCAAGGCCTTGGCAGCAAACATGAGTTTGTGTGTTTGAAAGGTGGTTATCACGGTGAAACAGTGGGTGCGCTGGGTGTGACCGATGTGCCTATCTTTCGCGACGCCTATGACGCATTGCTAAAGCCTGCTCACACCCTCATGTCGCCCGATGCCAGGCAGTCCATCGAGGGAGAGTCCGCAGACCAAGTGGCGCTGCGTGCGGCCAAAGAACTTGAGACCCTGCTTCTAGAGCGGGCCGCGCACATCAGTGCCGTCATCATTGAGCCCTTGGTGCAATGCGCCGGTGGCATGGCCATGCACAGCCCTGTTTATATCCAGGAGATTCGACGCTTGTGTACCGCCTTCAATGTGCATTTCATCGCTGATGAAATTGCGGTGGGCTGTGGTCGAACTGGCCGTTTTTTTGCTTGCCAGCATGCGGCTGTGTGGCCTGATTTTTTATGTTTGTCCAAAGGCATCAGCGGAGGGTATTTGCCCTTGTCATTGGTCATGACACGCAACGATGTCTATGCTTCTTTTTACAGCGACAGCATAGCGCGTGGCTTCTTGCATTCGCATTCCTACACGGGTAACCCACTGGCTTGTCGTGCTGCTTTGGCTACCCTGGAAATTTTCGAGCAAGACGATGTGCTTGCTCAAAACCGAGTGCTCGCAAAACGTATCAGCAACGAACTTGCACCCTTGGCCGCCCATGAGAAAGTTGGTCACTTTCGCCAGCAAGGCATGGTGTGGGCTTTCGATGCGAAGGTTGAAGACACAAAGCTTGCTGCCACTTTCTCGCGACGCTTCTTTGCCAGCGCTTTGAAGCATGAGTTGCTGGTGCGACCAATCGGTACAACTGTGTATGTGATGCCGCCCTATGTATTGAGCGATTCAGACGCTGGTTTTTTGGCCGAGCGTTTGCAAACCGTTTTTGATGAAGTCATCCGCGCATGATCTTTTCTGAACTGGATGTATTGGCATCCAAACTGTCGGCGTTGGAGAAGCAAGGCTTGCGTCGGGAAAGGCGTACTGTGGAGTCCGTCTCGCTAGGGCACATGGTGGTGGACAGCAAACGGCTACTGACCTTCAACAGCAATGATTACTTGGGTTTGGCCTCACATCCACAGGTGGTGGAAGCCATCAAGGAGGGCGCATCTTTGTATGGCGCGGGCAGCGGTGCATCGCATTTGATCAGTGGCCATTCACAAGCACATGATCGACTAGAAGAATTGCTGGCCACATTTTTTTTGTCTCATCTGCCATCTGCCAGAGCACTGTATTTCAGCAGCGGTTATATGGCGAACTTGGGTGTGCTGACCGCATTGGCCGGCACAGCCTCAGGCGACATCAGCTTTTTTTCGGATCAATTGAATCACGCATCATTGATTGACGGCATACGCCTCACCCGTGAACCTTTCCAAATTTATAACCACGCCGATATCGCTGATTTATCGCTGAAACTGTCTGCGTGTGAAAGCGGCACCAAGGTGGTGGTGACGGATGGGGTGTTCAGCATGGATGGCGATATCGCACCACTGCCAGAACTACTTCGCTTGTGCGAGCAACACGGCGCATGGTTGCTGGTGGATGATGCACATGGTTTTGGTGTTTTAGGCGAAACCGGCGCTGGTGTGTTGGAGCATTTCAATTTAAGTTCCCCGCAATTGATCTACATGGGCACCCTTGGCAAAGCTGCTGGCGTGTCTGGTGCGTTTGTTGCCGCGCATGAACACTTCATTGAATGGTTGGTTCAACGATCACGTCCCTATATTTACACCACGGCGGCAGTTCCAGCACTGGCGTATGCGCTGTTGACCAGCCTGCGCATCATTCGCGGCGAAGAGGGCCAAAGACGACGATTGCATTTGTCATCATTGATTCAGCAACTGTCGACGGCGCCAGTTCCTGCGTCTTGGAAGCGCTTGGATTCAATAACGCCGATTCAACCCATGGTGTTGGGCAGCAATGCGCAGGTTCTGAAGGCCTCTGCAGAATTGAATCAGCAAGGTATTTGGATCAGCGCGATCCGTGCGCCAACTGTCCCCGTCAATACCGCCAGATTGCGAATCACCTTGTCGGCCGCTCATACCTCGCAAGACGTTGACCAATTGGTACAGGCCATTTCGAGTACTGCTCAATCATGAATCAATCATTGCCTCAGCATCCATTTTCCTGTTTTGTCACTGGTACCGACACGGAGATCGGCAAGACCTTGGTGGCGTCTGCGTTGGTGTACCTTCAGGCGCAACGTGGCCATCGTGTGGCTGCAATGAAGCCTGTGGCTGCCGGTACCGAGTTACGCAATGGGCGCTGGTGTAATGAGGATGTGGACCATCTTGCAGCATGCGTTTCTGTCTCACTGCCTCAGCAGATGACCACGCCTTATTTATTCAAAGCAGCTGCAGCGCCACATATCGCTGCAAGTTTGGAAAACAGGGGGATAGAACGCTCACACCTACTGAGTTGTTATGAGCAGGTCAAGGCGCAAGCAGATGCCTTGGTGGTCGAAGGTGTTGGTGGGTTTTGCGTTCCATTGAATGACAGCTATGACACTGCAGACATGGCCAACGATATGAACTTGCCAGTGGTGCTGGTGGTTGGAATGCGTTTGGGTTGCATCAATCAAGCCTTGTTGACTTCCGAAGCGATTGCCTCAAGAGGCTTAAATCTCATGGGGTGGGTGGCCAACAGCGTAGATAAGCACATGTTGTATGCGCACGAGAATATCGAAGCCATTGCGCAAAGAATCAATGCACCGTTATTGGGGTCCATTCCCCGGTTGGAAGTGGCCAATGCATCCTCAGCAGCGACTTTTTTTCTTAAACCATGAAGGATCCACATGACTTATGAATTCATTGTGATCTGCTTGTATCTATTTTTTGGTTGCTGTTTTGGTTTTGTCACTTTTCCATACCGTCACCTCTTTAGCGAAGGACCTGAAAAACCTGAAAACTCAGACCAAAGCTCGCCTCTTGAAGGTCGGGTTTTTTGGGTGATGATTTGTACATGGCTGTGGCCCATCTTGGTCCTCACCGGCTTAAACACAGCGTGGATCGTTTCTAAGCGCAAAAAACAGGCTCAAAAAAACTCTGACGCTTAGATGAATTCCAAGCTATTCACATATTTAAAAACAATCATTGGGCCAACTTCAAACCATTGATTTTCATCAACAGATAGATGTGTTGAAGTTCAGCTTTTTCACAGTCGGGTGCCCCCACCCAACGCGCCAAGGCAGAAGCTGGAATGTGAGTTCGCTTTCCCTCTAAGTCAACTTCCACACGGAAATAGCAGGGTTCCAATTCATGAAAAGCAATGACCGTACCCCAGCGCCCAATATGCCAAGGCTTACGGATCACAACCACTTGATCGCCAGGGCGGGCAAGCAAATCCAAGTTGTCCTCAAAGGCTTGCTGGATTTCCACACTGGAGGTTTTGGCGCTTGCTTTTGCAAAATTGTTAGCAAATTCAATAAATTGTTCAGCATTCATACCTCAATGATCGGCTTGAGGTGGTATTTTCTTGAGTGTCTCTTTATGCAAAGGTGATAAATCTGGGTTCACCCCTCGGCGCTCATCAAACACAAAGCAGTTGCCGCTGTAATGGGCGCTGCCCACCTCTTCAAAGTATTTGAGAATGCCGCCTTCTAACTGGTAGACCGTCTCCAAACCCTGTTCCCGTAAGTAAATCGCCGCTTTTTCGCAGCGTATGCCGCCGGTGCAAAAGCTCACCACGGTTTTACCCTGCAAGTTGTCCAAGTGCTGGTTGGCAGCGGCGGGAAACTCGCTGAACTTCTCGATGCGCCAGTCCACTGCTCCCACAAAACTGCCTTCGTCCACCTCGAAAGCATTGCGGGTGTCCAGCGTCACCACTGGGCGGCCTTGGTCATCATGGCCATCGTCCAGCCAGCGCTTCAAGGTGGCTGCTGCCACCGCTGGGGCACGGCCGGTTTGCGGCTGAATTGCGGGGTGATTCATGCGGATGATTTCATTTTTCACCTTCACCAGCAGTTTGCGAAAGGGTTGGGTGGCCGACCAGCTTTCTTTCGGTGTGACGCTGGCTAAGCGGGGGTCTTGCTGCAACCAAGACACAAAGTCCCGCACCGCTTGAGCAGGACCCGCCAAAAACAGGTTGATGCCTTCCTCGGCGATCAACACTGTGCCTTTCAGGGAATGTGCGCTGGCTTGTGCATGGCAAGCCTCGCGCAAAGCCGCTGTGTCGCTGATTTCAGTGAACAGGTAGGCCGAAATATTTAAGACGGGTAGCGCAGGGTTCACCGCTTCCTCATCCAACCCAAGCCTGCCGAGGTGCCTGATGCACCCAGTGCGGGGCGGTATTCACAGCCCACCCAGCCTTGCCAATGGTTGGCTGCGATGACTTCTTCCATCACTTTGAACACAGTGTCGTAGTGCAATTCACCGGTATCGGGTTCGTGGCGCTGGGGCACACCTGCGATTTGGAAATGCCCCACTTGGCCCGTGGGCAGGTAGTGGCGGATTTTTTTCTCCACATCGCCTTCAACGATTTGGCAGTGGTAAAGATCGAACTGCACCTTCAGGTTGGGCATGCCCACCTCTTTGACGATCGCGTGGGCGTCGTCTTGGCGGTTCAAAAAGAAATGCGGGATGTCGCGGGTGTTGATGGGTTCAATCAGCACATCGCGCCCTGCGCTGGCAGCCTGCTCGCAGGCCCAACGCAGGTTGCTGATGTAGGTATCGCGCAAAAGGCCAGGGGTTCGGGCATAGATGCTGCTGGTGCTCAGTTCTGGCGGCAATGCACTTGCCACCCGTAACTCTGGGGGAACCAAACCGGCCATCACATGGATGCGTGGGCAGTTCATGACCTCGGCATATTCCAAAGCGGTTAAAAAACCGCTGCGAAACTCGGCCTCATGACCTGGCAAGCAGGTGGTGCCCCGCACCCCTTGTTCCCAAGCGTGTGACATGCTGGCGCGGTCGCTGCCGCCGGGCGGGGCGTTAAACAGCACTTGTTGCAAGCCGTTGTCCTTCAGTGCCTTGGCTAAATCGTGCGATCCAAATTCGTAGGGAAACAAATACTCGACGCCTTTGAAACCATCGTGAGCGGCTGCCGCAAAGCGTTCGAGAAAAGCAACATCGTTATACAAAAAAGACAGGTTGGCAGCAAAGTGCAGCATGGGGGCTCCGAGGGTTACCAGTGGGCGCCAAAGGTTTGGCGTAATTCGTCTATCTGCGCGTTGCTCAAAGCGAAAGCAGGGCACAGCAGCTGCAAGCGGGCAGTTTCTTCTAATTCTTCCAGTGTGGCCATGGCTTGCGCTGGTGTGTCGTGCCAGACATTGGGCCCCAGCCGCGAGAGCATGACTGAGTGCAGGGGCAGGTCTTGCTCTGCATAGCGATGTATGGTGCTGGCCACCACTTTGGCAACTTCGGGGTCGCCGGGGCGGTGGTAGTCGACCAAGGGCACATGACCTACCTTCATCACAAAATAGGGTGTGATGGGCGGCAGCAACTCTGCGCCAAGCGGCGAGGGTAAGGGCTTATCGCGTAGGCTTAAAGCCACCAAGTGCGTGCTGTGGGTGTGGATGACGCAACGGGTAAGGGGCGATAAACCTTGCGCCGCAACGTAAATGGCTTGGTGCAGCGACAAGGTTTTGCTAGCCCGCTGGCCACTGCGTTGGGTGCCATTAGCGTCCACAAAAGCAAGTTCTTCAGGTTGTAAAAAACCCAAGCAAGCGTCGGTGGGTGTGATGAGAAATCCATCGTCCAAGCGAACGCTGATATTGCCTGCGCTGGCATGCACATAGCCCCGCGCAAACAGGCTGGCGCCAATGCGGCAGATTTCTTCGCGAACAGCAGCGTTATCTGTAGAGAAGTTCATGGCTGCAATTAAAGCACTGGGCCGTGCAAGTTTTGAAAGGCCTTGGTGAAAAAGTCCGAGGTGCCAAAGTTGCCAGACTTTAAAGTCAGGTGCAAACCCGAGGCTGGGGCCGAGGGGCTGTGGGCGTGGCACCAAGGCACCCCTGGGTCGATTTGCGAACCGATGTGCATTTGGGTCACCTGCAAAGCCTGCACGCAAGCCCCCGAGGTTTCACCACCTGCCACCACCATTTGACCCACACCCATCGCCACCAAGCCTTGGGCAATGTGCGCCAAGACCTGCTCCATGAGTTCGCCAGCCTGAGCTTGGCCGAGTTGGGCTTGAACCGCCTTTACTTGCTGTGCATCAGCAGTGGAATACACCAACACCGGCCCGATCGGCAGATGTTTTGCAGCCCATTGCAATACGGGTGCGGCAAGTTCGGCCACGGAGGTATGGGTGGCCCACTTCAAAGGATCGATTTGCCAAGCTTGATGGGGGTGGTGTTGCAAGAAATGCGCAACCTGCCCTTGGGTAGCCAAGGAACAACTGCCGCTGACAATGGCTTTCAAACCCATCGCAGGGGGCAGTTGCGCACTTGCGGCAGAAGGGGCGATGCCCCAGTTGGCGGGCAAAGCGATGGCCACACCCGAACCTGCCGTAAGCAAACGCATGTCTTTCAGCGCGGGCCCAAGCTTGTATAAATCGTCATTCGACAGTGCATCCACCACCGCGATGGATACGCCTTGGTCTTGTAATTCAGCAACACGTGCGGTGACAGCAGCAGCACCCAGTGCTACGGTCTTAAAGTCAATCAAACCCACTTTGCGTTTGCACTGCGCTTGCAACACATTCACCAAATTGGCGTCGCGCATGGGGGTGAGAGGGTGGTTTTTCATGCCACTGTCGCTCAGCAACACGTCGCCCACAAACAAATGGCCTTTGAACACCGTGCGTTGGTTGTCGGGGAAAGCAGGGGTGGCGATGGTGAACGGGCAGTTCAGTGCGTCCATCAGCGCCTCGGTAACGGGGCCAATATTGCCGCGAACATCGCCGCTGTACCAGCTGTCAAAAGTCGAGCAGTATTTGAAATACACCTGCTGAACATGCTGAGCTTGCAACCATGCCAAAGCTTCAAGCGACTGCTTCACAGCATCAGCGGGGGCAATGGTGCGGGATTTCAGCGCTACCACCACTGCATGGCAATCGGCGGGCAGGGCCTGGGTGGGAACACCAATGGTCTGCACCACCCGCATACCTGCACGAACCAAGTTATTGGCTAAATCGGTGGCACCTGTGAAATCGTCGGCAATGCAACCCAGCAGCAAGCTCATGGCTTAGCCATGCGTTTGATTCTTGGGAAACGATTGGCTGGCTTGGCGCAAAGTGTGTGCATCGGTGGTGGCCTGGGTGAAGTGAGACTCGTCAAGCATACCGAAAGACATTTGGACGCTTAAACCCTTGGGGTGAACCTCTGCTGACTTTGCGCTCATATGTCTATCAACAGGGTTTTGTCTTTGCTGTCCTACCAGTCCAAACGCTAATGGGCGCCACATCAGCTTGAACCAAGGGTGCTAAAATTAGCAAATTTAAAGAATTTTATGAACATCAGCAAAAAAACAATTTTGGTTTCCACTGGCGCCTTCATTTTTGTGCTGGCATTGTGGTTGGGATTGAGTTTTTATTCTGTCGGCAGGGTTGCCAGCGCAATCAACCAGATGGTGAGCCAACCCGATCCTAAGTCGTCCATCCGGTTTAAAAACCTGCAGCACCAAACTGGGTTTTTATCCGCCAAAGGTGACGTATGGGTTAGCCTTGCCGATAAATTCAGCGAAGACGGTCTAAGCGACACACAGCCTGTTTGGTTGCAAGTTCAGTACGACGTATCTCATTTAATACTCCCTACATCATTGGCTCGTTTTGAATGGCGGTTACAGCCCCTGCCCGAGGACAAGGCCAAATTTGAAGAAATTTTCCCCAAAGACTTTGCCTTGACAGGCCAAGGCGCAGTCGGTTTAGGGGGAAGCTACAGAAGCACTTTGAAGTTACCCGCATTCGAAATTGCGCAATCAGGGGTGTTACTGAATGTGGCGGCGACGGAAGGATTTTTCAAACTGTCTGACAATCAATTCCAGTTCGACTGGGCTACCAACAAGCTGAATTACCGCGGTGCGGGTCAAGCTTTGCAAGTAGATTTATTGAATATCAGCATGGATATCAGCAACACGCAAAAAGGCCTTGGTACCAGCAGCATTTCCATGCAAAAACTCAGTACATCATCGGCAACCGTCGAGGGTTTGAAAATTGCTGCTGAGTCAACCATCAGTCAAGAAAAACTTGATGTTCGCCTGACCCAATCCCTTGAACGTGCAACCTTCATGAACCAAACGCTCAGCAATGTACAGGCTGAGTGGATAGTTGCGGGCTTGCATGAACAAAGCTCTGAAAAGTTGATACAACTGATGGACTTAAGCCAAGGTTTCAAAAACATGACGGCTGAAGAAGACAAATCTATGCGTGAAGCTGTGAAGGTACTCCTGCTCAAAGGTGGCAAAGTAGGTTTGTCAAAGTTGACTGCGCAGTCTGGCAGTGGCAGCTTACAAGGCCAGTTGATGCTTGAGCTCGAACCTGCAACAGGCGAAAAAATCCTTCTAGACAAGAGCTTAAAGCTCAATGGAGAGATCAAAACCACGGGCCAACTGCTCACGGCAGATCAGGAGGAAATGTTTGTTAAATGGGGCGTGGCAGTCAAAACTGCTGATGGCTTACAGGCCACCGTCAACATGACCCAAGGTAAGCTCAAATTCAACGGAAAAGAAAATGAAGCAACTGACTTGCAGGCTGAGCTTAGCAAAGAGCAAGGTCTTTTGGACGCTTTTCTGAGTGGTTCGGCCCAGATAAACAAAGACTCGTTGCAACTCTTGCCTGAACTGGCCGAGGTTGAAGAGCCAATCGAACCTGCACCAGCACCAGCACCTGCGCCAACGGTTAAAGAACAAGACTGATAGGAACACATAAAGTTGACGAGCCTTGACCCCAGCACTGGCTCCACAGTTAGGGCTGCTTGGTTCCCCACCTGACCCGGTTGGCACGTCATTTCTTGCGCTTAGGTGATACACCCAAGTGACACACCCAAACTATATCAAACTTACTGTCAAAGGCATCCCTCGACTGAGTCGAGTCGACAATTACACCCCCCCGTACCCCTTCAATTTCCCGCCAGTCTGACCCCCGCCATACCCTCACCCCCCTGTTTTGTAGGATGGTTCCATCCGGCAGGCTTACACACTGTTTTGCTCAAAGGATCCCGTTTGCAGGCATTGCAAGTTGATATCAATTCAACTAGAGTGTGTTTACTTATGTTTAGGGCTTGAAAAGTGAGACATCTATTTTTAGTGATCAGTCTTTTTCTATGGTTGCCAGCATAGGCAGATGAAACCTATCCAGAACATCTTTGGTATGTCGGTGGAGGGCTTGGAGCGGCTGACAGCGGTATGTACAAGTACCCTGCTTCAGTAGATACCTACACGGCATATGAAAAATCAGGCCAAGCTGGAAAGATATTCTTTGGAAAACACATTTCTAAAAATTTCGATGTTGAAGTTTTTTATGCAAATCTTGGTAGCTCTTTTAATCAAGGAAGTACTGGGTGGTATGCCACTGTTAAGTCAAACAGTTACGGCGTTGCCGCCAAATATTTTCCCTTTGACGGTGCTTTCAGACCCTATGCCAAATTCGGACTTCATAGGTTAACAAGCAAGGACAGTGGTGCTAACAGTGATGGGGAATTTAGTGACTATGTAAAATCTAAATCGACAAATATTTTGTATGGTGTTGGAGCAGATTATTCTGTCAACAAAAGCGTTAGAGTTGCGCTGGAATATGAAGTCTATGGCAAGGTAGGCTCAACAGACCCAGACTTGTTCACTGAAACAATACAACTGAACCCCAAAGTTTTTTACCTCTCTGTTATTTATTCTTACTGATCATAAATTTCTTGCCGGCCTGAACCCGACCGTACTACCCCTATCCGCCTTTTAAGGCTGCTTCCTTTTGGACGGCCTTACTCTCTGATTTGCTCATTAAACTAGCAGCAATAGGGTTTCTGAGTTAGCTAAGCGTTCTCAGGGACAGGTTGACCCACTGCTCTGGCATCAGACACTAATGCAACTTCTCTTTTCGATCACTTCTGTTTTGGCTTATATTGATTTGTTCAGGCAGATCAGTTGCCAATTGTCCGTCCAATAGTTGCCCCTTGATAGGTCTGAGGTAGAAGTCAGGGACAGCGCCTCTTTTCTGTCGATATGTCCTTCGACCTTTCGTATAAGTCAGAAGGTGAGAACCTTCAACCATCCAGATAAATTGACCGATCTCATCTGGGATGATGTACTGGTTTGGATGTTTGCGTAAAACTTTGACGATGCTTCCAATGTTGGACGGGTTGTGAGCCTTGATTGCGATAGCAAGGTCACCGGCACTACAATTGAGTTTCTCCATCTAACTTTCCTGTTTAGCCGTGTTTGACGATGTGTCGGGGTCAGTAATCTGGGACAAATCCCCCAGTCAGTTATGGCTGACCAGAACATGAAAAAAGCCCTCATCAAGAGGGCTGTTGCCCGCTTAGTTGCCGAAATGGCCTCATCCAGTGCTTACTGTGACCACCTTGCCTGGGTAGGCAGGTTGACATGGGCATCGAAAATCGTAAGTTTATTATTTAATAATTAAATAAATATCTATAGTTAATTAATATAAATTAGTTTTGCCACAGGCAAAGTGAGCAAATACTAGTTGCGCGCTTCCGAATTTGAATGTACATTAAAAAAATTGCTGAAAGAAATAATTTACATAGTTAATTTTTTATCGCTCAGGTACGATCTATGAAAAAAACTGTTAGAGAAAAATTACTAGAGCTTCAACTAATTTCAATTTATTTGAAATTTAGCAGTGATCTGTTGCTTAAGAATCCTCTATAAAAGTCATTTTCTGGAATTTATACGCCAGTTAAATCATGTATTTAATGGCAGTTGAATGTTAGAAAAATGGGTTTTGAAGGGGTTTTCTAAAGTAAGGCTCTTACAGAAAGCTCCGAGAAACCTGAAATAAATCTTTGATTGAATAAATTTAACCTTAATATGACGAACTCAGTAATCAATCTTGGCGCTTATGGCAAATTAATTTTGCCAGTGCAGGTTGATGGTGACCGTTGGTTTTACTACTGGGATGTTAACGGCGATGGACAAGCAACTGCAGCAGACAAAACAACGCATATTTATCTAGATTCTTTATTTAAACAAAATGCCGATGGGACATTTAACCCTGGAAGTTTTACAACTAATACATACCGTTATGCATCTTTAAATGGGGAATTAGTTGCATTGCCAACAATGGGACAAGCCTCGTTCAGCGTA
The DNA here is from genome assembly GCA_945882755.1 of Bordetella parapertussis. Classification (GTDB taxonomy): domain Bacteria; phylum Pseudomonadota; class Gammaproteobacteria; order Burkholderiales; family Burkholderiaceae_C; genus Limnohabitans. Next base: position 15,865 of record CAMCWS010000129.1, read on the forward strand.
TCTAATTTGGCAAGTCAAACTTCAGTTTCTGGGGCAGCACTCAATAACACTTATGATGATTATTTAGCAATATATGATGGATATTCTTTACCACCAGGCTGGGTAGGGCCACATTTTTGGACATCAAGCCCATATGGAACTTCCCCAACTACATTAACTTTGAGCGACGGCTACAAAGGAGCTGGTTCAGGTGCACTAGAATTTAATGTGGCCTTGGAATATTTGGGGTCGATTCCTGCTGTTTCATTCGCAACTACTTCGGGTTCTGCGAATGAAGGCAACAGCGGAAATCAAACTGTCAACGTCACTGCCAATTTAAGTAGTCCAGCAATAACGGCAGTGACGGTGCCGATAATGCTTAGTGGCACAGCTACGAAGGAAGTAAACGGCGAAGAAGACGATTATTGGGGATACTCTAATCAAATGTATTCCATCAACATACCGTTAGGTGGGTTGATGGGATCTGCCACTTTCAGTGTGCAGGGCGATAACAAAGTTGAATCAAACGAAACGGTGATACTTACAATGGGAGCACCCGTAGGTGCGACCCTAGGAGCAAACACCAGTTACACCCATACTATTACAAATGATGATCCAACAATTTCATTTGCCGCAACTACTGGTTCTGCGAATGAAAGTAACAGCGGCACCCAAACTGTCTACGTCAGTGCCAACTTAAGCAGTGCAACAACTTCAGTTGTAACGGTTCCAATTACCTACAGCGGGACAGCAACTTCAGGCTCGGACTACAGCGCAGCAACGACTTCGATCACGATAGCTGCAGGGGCTACAACTGGGACGGCGAGTTTCTCGGTAGTTGGAGATACCGCTTTAGAGTCCAATGAGACGGTAGTGCTAACAATGGGTACACCTACAGGCGTAACGCTTGGAGCCAACACCAGTTACACCCACACTATTACAAATGATGATGGGGTAATTGATCTTGGCGCTGGGGTAATTGATCTTGGCTCTTATGGTAAGTTAATTCTGCCGGTACAGGCTGATGGTGACCGTTGGTTTTACTACTGGGATGTTAATGGCGATGGACAAGCAACTGAGGCAGACAAAACAACCCATATTTATCTAGATTCTTTATTTAAACAAAGTGCCGATGGGACATTTAACCCTGGAAGCTTTACAACCAATACATACCGTTATGCATCTTTAAATGGGGAATTAGTTGCATTGCCAACGATGGGACAAGCCTCGTTCAGCGTATCTAACAGGGCAAATCAAACTTCAGTTTCTGGGGCAGCACTCAACAGTACTTATGATGATTATTTGGCAATATATGATGGATATTCTTTACCAACAGGATGGGTAGGGCCACATTTTTGGACATCAAGCCCATATGGAACTTCCCCAACTACATTAACTTTGAGCGACGGCTACAAAGGAGCTGGTTCAGGTGCACTGGAATTTAATGTGGCCTTAGAATATTTAGGGCAACCCCTCCCTTCTTTATTCTTCTCAAAAATTTCAGGGTCAGCAAATGAAGGTAGCAGCAGCAGTGAAACCGTAAATATCACAGTCAATTTAAATCGTGCAACAACTGTAGATATCACAGTTCCAATTACTTACAGCGGAACTGCAACACCGAACACCGACTACAGTGAATTAACGACATCCTTAACGATAGCTGCAGGTAATACATCTGGCTTGCTAAATTTTAAAGTTATAGGCGACTCTACTGGAGAGCCTGATGAAACTTTAGTGCTTAAAATGGGGACGCCGGTCAATGCTGGTTTAGACAGTGGTCTCAATACTTACACTCATACTATTATTAATGATGATCTTCCTGAAATTAATATCTCTCATGGCGGTAGAACCTCTTCTGAAAATAGCTTTTCTTATTGGTATGACCAGTATGTTAATTTAAATTTATCCAGCCCATCAATTTATGATATATTAATCCCGATTGAATATTTAGGAACTGCGTCTACCACCCAGTCCTTCGGGGTAGATTATATAATCAAAAAAACAGGGTCTGGATCATCGATTTCAGATTCGGTAAATTACATTAAAATACCAGCGGGAAATACAAGCGGATATATTAATTACACAATTACTCCTGAAGATGTTTTCGAAACTGATGAGACATTAATTATTTCTTTGGGTGAGCCTACGAATGCACAACTAGGTTCGAAATCTACATTTATCCATACCATCCAAAATGATGATAATTGGGCAAAACCGTATGTTGGATTTTATGGCTCAACTGAAAATAATTCAAATGAGGGTAATACAGGAACGACCGATTTCATAATTACTGCATTTGTTTACGGACTTGAGAATAATCGGCCTGATTTAAGCGGAATTGATATAAGTATTCCAATTTCTATTGGTGGTAATGCCACTCTAGGAAATGATTTTAGTGTTGTAGGAGATAGTATTTTTATTCCTGCCGGTTCAAGATTTGGTACTTTTGAATTTAGCGTTCTTGGCGACAGCACTGTAGAGTCCAATGAGACGGTAGTGCTTACGATGGGGACACCCACTGGCGCAACGCTTGGAGCCAACACCAGTTACACCCACACCATTACAAATGATGATATCCCCACCATTTCCTTTGCCACAACCACTAGTGCGGCAAATGAAGGTAACAGTGGCAACCAAATTGTCAATGTCACAGCCAATTTAAGCAGTGCAACAACGGCAGCAGTCACGGTGCCGATTACTTACAGCGGCACGGCAACTTCTGGCACGGACTACACCAATACCCCAACATCAATCACGATAGCGGTTGGGGCTACAACTGGAACAGCGAGTTTCTCGGTAGTTGGAGATACTGCTTTAGAGACAAATGAGACGGTGGTGCTTACGATGGGTACGCCTACAGGCGCAACGCTTGGAGCCAACACCAGTTACACCCACGCCATCACAAATGATGATGTCCCCACCATCTCCTTTGCCACAACTACTAGTGCGGCAAATGAAGGTAACAGTGGTAACCAAACTGTCAATGTCACAGCTAATTTAAGCAGTGCTGCAACGGCAGCAGTCACAGTACCGATCACTTACAGTGGTACTGCAACTTCAGGCTCGGACTACATCGGAGCTACGAATTTAATAACTATAGCGGCGGGGTCTACAACTGGGACTGCGAGTTTCTCGGTAGTTGGAGATACCGCTTTAGAGTCGAATGAGACAGTAGTGCTAACAATGGGTACACCTACAGGCGCAACAGTTGGATCCAACACTTTTTATACGTACACGATAACAAATGATGAAGTAGTGATTGGTATAAACGCAACCAATTCTTCGGTTTATGAAAATGGCTCACTCAATACTATTTACACATTTACCCGAACAGGAGATTTAAGCGCACCACTTAGCGTGAACTTTGCGGTTAGCGGAACGGCACACAGTTCTGATTACACGAGTTCACTCAATGTTTTTTCCGAACCAAATAAGGTTTGGACAAAATTGTTGGGAACAACCGCTGTTGAAAGTGCAGATGCACTTGCAATTGGGTCAGATGGTTCAATTTATGTAGCAGGAAAGACTGCTGGAAACCTTGATGGTCAAGTCTCTTGGAATAATGGCTCTTACGATTACTTCGTATCAAAATTTCTGACTGATGGAACCAAAACATGGACTAATGTCCTGGGATCGTCATCAAATGACAAAATAAATTCTTTAGCTGTTGCTGCCGATGGTCATATATATGTTACCGGAGAAACACTAGGCAATTTAGATAACAGGGTCAGTTTTGGGCAATCTGATGGATTTTTAATTAGGTACCTATCTGACGGTACTAAAGAGTATGGCACAGCACTTTTCGGTTCAAATGCTTCTGACTTTGCTTATGCTATCAGCTCGGCATCCGATGGTGCTTTATATTTAAGCGGATCAACTAATGGCTGGTTATTTGGGCAACCCCATAGCGGCGGTGGAGATGCTTTTGTTATCAAGTACCTTCCAGACTTGAGTAGGTCTTGGACTAAAGTGATTGGATCGAATGCTAAAGACGAAGCACGTGCTCTCACAATGGGCTCTGATGGTTCGATCTTTGTAGGGGGAATCACTCAAGGAAATTTTGACGGACAAACTAATAGTGGTGGCTACGATGCTTTCATCACCAAATATCTACCCGATGGAACAAAAGCATGGACAAATTTGCTCGGCTCAGTGAGTAATGACCAAGCCTATGCAATGACAACTGGTATTGATGGATCAATATATATCAGTGGAGGCACAGAAGGAAACTTAGGCGGTCAAACGAATAGTGGTCTTTATGATGTTTTTGTTGCTAAATATTCAACAGATGGCAATCTAGATTGGGCTAGATTACTGGGTAGTCGTGCTGATGATATTTCTTATGCCATAACTGCAGGTCTTGATGGCTCTATTTATGTAGGTGGTAAGACATGGAGTACTGATTTCGATGGCCAGATAAGTTTAGGTGGTGGCTATGACGCATTCATCACCAAATTTCTTCCTGATGGAACAAAGGCTTGGAGTACTGTTTTATCGTCTGACGCATCTGACGAAATTAGGGCACTAAGCATTGGCTTGGATGGATCGTTATATGCCAGTGGAGAAACAACTGGACACCTAGAAGGCCAAACCAATAGTGGTGGCAGCGATGCCTTCATTATCAAATACCAAGTAACACCTCAAATCATCTTTGCTGCAGGTTCAGCAACAGCGACTTTAGTAATTGATCCTACTGCAGATAATTTAATTGAAGGAAAAGAAACAGTTGTAGTCACCTTAGCCGAAGGTGTCGGTTATTGGAGTTGACCCTGTAACTCAGTACCACCGGCAGTTTTAATTTGCCGATCGTTTCTCTCGAAACATCTGTGGCGGCAAATATCCCAATGCGCTGTGCGGATGGTAAGAATTGTAGTCATCGAACCATGCCTTCAATTGGCTCATCAC
>CAMCWS010000130.1 GCA_945882755.1 Bordetella parapertussis
GGCGATGTCAGCTGCACAAGGTGTAGCCCCGCCAAGTTGTTGTGCGTGGACTTTCAGTTGAGCTTCCAAGGGCTCAAGCAGCACTGCAACAGCTTGTCTGGCATGGTACTCAGTGCTTTTGGCGTCGCTGTAACGCTGTGGGTATTTGGTTCTGTCCAGATGGTGTTTGAACTCGCCATCGCAAAGCACCAACAGCGCTTGGTTTTCAGGGGTTTGCGCCCTCGCCCACCAGCCCTGTGTGTCGCCGGTTTGCGCATAAGCCCAGCACATGATGTCCCAGCTTTGTTCCAACACCTCGCCTGTGGGCAGCACCAACACCGGCACCGTGCCTTTGGGCGACAAGGCCAACATCTCGGCAGGCTTGTCACGCAATGAGGTCAATTCATGCGCTTGGTAGGCCACGCCCGCTTGCAACAAAGCCATGCGAGCACGCATGGCGTAAGGGCAACGGCGGTAGGTGTAGAGCAATGGGGCTGCATCTATAAGCTTTTGCATGCGGTGAATGTACCCACAAATAAATTGCGACTAAACCACACCATATTTTAATTTAGTCGCGACTTTTTAATAAACCTATATCATTTGGTCGTAAAATGGCGGCATGAAACGCTACCTTGATGACCGTGTGCAGGCTGACCTAGCCCAAAAAATGGTGTTCCTGACCGGCCCGCGACAGGTCGGCAAAACCACGCTCAGTCGCCAGCTCATCGCCCAGCAAGGCGGGCAATACCTCAACTACGACGTGCCCGCCGACCGGGCCATCATCCTGCACCAACGCTGGAACCCACAGGCACCACTGCTGGTGCTCGATGAAATCCACAAAATGCCCGACTGGAAAACTTGGCTCAAAGGCGTGGTCGATGGCAAAACCGCCACCCAGCAGCTGCTTGTAACCGGCAGCGCCCGCATGGACACCTTTAGACAAAGCGGTGAGTCTTTGGCTGGGCGCTTCTTTGGGCTGCAGCTACACCCCATATCCGTGCGCGAATGGTGCGAACAAACCGGCGCCGCGCCGGATGCGGCACTCACGCATTTGCTCGAGCGCGGCGGCTTTCCCGAGCCCTGCTTGGCCCCCGACAACGAACAGGCCGAACGCTGGCGCAGGCAATACTTTGACGGCCTGGTGCGCAACGATGTGTTGGAGTTTTCGCGCATTCAAGAGGTCAACGCCATTCGCCTGTTTGCCGAGCTGCTGCGCTCGCGCGTGGGCTCGCCCCTGTCGCTGGCCAGTATTGGGCGCGACCTGGCGGTGTCACCCGTCACACTCAAAAAATACCTCGACATTCTGGAAGCGCTCTACATCGTCTTGGTGGTGCGCCCTTTTCACGACAACATTGCCCGCGCCGTTTTGCAAGCGCCCAAGGTGTACTTTTACGATACCGGTCTGGTGCTGGGCGATGACGGTCTGCGCTATGAAAACCTGGTGGCCACCGCCTTGCACAAACATGTGCAGTGGCAGCACGATGTGCAAGGCCAAGAAAGCGGGCTGCACTACATCCGCACCAAAGACGGGGCCGAGGTGGACTTTGCCCTTAGCAACAAAGGCCAGCTCACCCAGTTGGTGGAATGCAAACTGTCAGACCCCAAACCCCACCGCGCCCTGCTGCGCTTTGCCCGCGAACAGCCCCACGCCCAAGCGGTGCAGGTGGTGCGTCATTTGCCACACAGCCATTCGCTGGGCGAGGTACAAATGATGCGGGCGGATGAATATTTGAATGGGTTGGTGGCTTGAAGCAAGCCGCTAAGGCTTAAGCGCTGGCTGCTCCCAACCCGGCAGCGCCAGTTGTTCGATGACAGCAAGCCAATGAATTCGGCGAACTTGAAGTGGTCAAAAATCTCGCGGGCGTCTTTGGAAAAGCACTGGATGTAGCGCTCCAGATTGGCCTTGATGCCCGACTCGCCCAGGGTGCTCAGGTCCATGGGCGAGATGGGCGGCATGCGTGTGCTGTGCACCAACGTGGGCGGCAGCCAGATGGCGTGTTCACCCTCCGGCCTGGGGTGCTGAGCAATGACTTTTTTGTCACCCTCACCGACATGGCCTACAGCTGGAAACCTACCGGCCGCAACAGCTATGACATCGTTGATCGCAGCAGCGGCACCACCCGCTTCACCGCTACCCGTGTGGACTTGGTGTTCGGCTCCAACGCCATCTTGAGGGCCTATGCAGAGGTCTATGCGCAAGACGACAACGCTGAGAAGTTCGCACAGGACTTCGTGGCCGCCTGGGTGAAGGTGATGAACGCGGACCGGTTTGATGTTTGAAGCGGGTGCTGTTCGGAATGACATTACCATTCAAACCGAATGGCCGACCTTTAAGGTGCAGCCATTTTTAATACGTTTTGCACCTTATGATGCATTCCCCATTCAACCAAAGAGACACACCATGACAGACTCCATCACTGACAAGCTCCTTGCCAACAACCAGCTGTATGCCAGCGGCACCGCCCTGCACAAATCTGTGCACCCCGGGGCCCAACCCATCGCACCGGCCAAGCGTGTGGCGGTGGTGGCCTGCATGGATGCGCGGCTGGACGTGGAAGATTTGTTGGGCATCCAAACGGGTGATGCGCACATCATTCGCAATGCAGGCGGCGTGGTCACCGATGACGCGATCCGCTCACTGATCATTTCGCACCACCTGCTCAACACCCGCGAATTCATCCTGATCCACCACACCCGCTGCGGCATGCTGGCTTTCACCGATGACTTGCTCAAAACGGGTCTGGAAGGCGATCCCGCCGCTGAAAAGCTGCTCGGCCAGGCCACCAACCGCCCCTTCATGAGTTGCCACAAATGCGCTTCCACCCCTTCCCAGTTTCACGCCTTCAGGGGTGCGATTGAGCCGCTGGATTCGCCACCCGACGAGAAGAACGCAGAGCGCCTGCAGTGGGACGTGCGCCGAGGCATGTCGGCCATCTTGAACCACCCCTGGATTCCCTCCAGCGGCCCGGACGCGGTCACCGTGCGGGGCTTCATTTACGACGTGGATACAGGGCGTCTGGCCGAAGTGGCCTACCCAGGCCCTATGGGCTCTTTCGCTTAATCCACACACCGTGTTTGCAGGCGGTCACCGGACCGTCATGCCAGTAAAAAGCCCCGGACAGTTTCCCGTCCGGGGCTTTCATTTTGTATGCGCCTATATCGATTACTTCTTGCCAGGCGGCAAATCCGTACAAGACCCATGCGCCACTTCTGCCGCCATGCCAATGCTTTCGCCCAGCGTGGGGTGGGGGTGGATGGTTTTGCCGATGTCCACCGCGTCTGCGCCCATCTCAATCGCCAAAGCGATCTCGCCAATCATGTCGCCCGCATGGG
>CAMCWS010000131.1 GCA_945882755.1 Bordetella parapertussis
CAAAGCCATGAGCATTCAAACCGACAACTTTGGCGAAGACTTCAACCCAGCACCCCGCGTGGTATCAGCCGCACCGGTAAGTCCGCGAGAAGAGGCAATAGAACGTGCCTTGCGCCCCAAACTGCTGCAAGAGTATGTGGGCCAAGCCAAGGTGCGCGAGCAATTGGAAATTTTCATTGGTGCTGCACGCAACCGCGATGAAGCGCTGGACCATGTGCTGCTGTTTGGCCCACCGGGCTTGGGTAAAACCACGCTCAGCCACATCATTGCCCAAGAGTTGGGTGTGAACCTGCGCCAAACCAGCGGCCCGGTGTTGGAAAAGCCCAAAGACCTGGCAGCGCTGTTGACCAACTTGGAAAAAAACGATGTGCTGTTCATCGACGAAATCCACCGTTTGTCGCCCGTGGTGGAAGAAATTTTGTACCCTGCACTGGAGGACTACCAAATCGACATCATGATCGGCGAGGGGCCGGCTGCGCGCAGCATCAAGCTCGATTTGCAGCCCTTCACCTTGGTGGGTGCCACCACCCGCGCCGGCATGTTGACCAACCCGCTGCGCGACCGTTTTGGCATCGTGGCGCGTTTGGAGTTTTACAGCGCCGAGGAGTTGCAGCGCATCGTCATGCGCAGCGGCGGCTTGCTCAAAGCACAGCTCGACGAACAAGGCGGCTTCGAGATTGCCCGCCGCTCTCGCGGCACACCCCGCATCGCCAATCGCTTGCTGCGCCGGGTGCGTGACTACGCCGAGGTCAAGGCCGATGGGCGCATCACCCAAGCGGTGGCCCAAGCCGCATTGGCCATGCTCGATGTGGACCCGCAAGGCTTTGACCTGATGGACCGCAAGTTATTGGAGGCCGTGATTCACCGTTTTGACGGCGGCCCCGTGGGCTTGGACAACATCGCCGCCAGCATCGGTGAAGAGCGCGACACCATCGAAGATGTGATCGAGCCCTTTTTAATTCAGCAGGGTTTTTTGCAGCGCACACCGCGCGGTCGCATCGCCACTTTGGCCGCGTATCGGCATTTGGGGGTGGCGGCACCCCAGCGCGAAAGCGGCTTGTTTGGCGAGTGATGTTCAGGCGCTAGATTCATCCTTGGGCGCATCCAAATGCGCCTCATCGGCCCACCCCACAATTTGTAGACCCTCAGGCGTCCACAGCAAACGATTGATGGCGGTGTTGCGCAAGCCCCAGGTACGCGGCGCTTGCAAAGCTTGGCCGGTTGCCATGCGGTACAAAATATCCAATACACCGCCATGGGTGACCCACAACACTTGCTGCCCTGTATGGGGCGATGCCATGTCATGAATCAACGCAGCAATTCGGGCATGCAACATGACCAAGCTTTCGCCTCCACCTTGTGGCATCCAATCAGGGTGACGCACCCGCCACTGTTCGGCGTCTTCAGGCCATTGGTTTTGAATGTCTGCCCATGTATGGCCTTGAAAATCGCCAAAGTGACGCTCACGAAGTTGGGGGCGAGCTTGAATCGGTATCTGTTTTGTGGAGGCCACGGCCTGTGCAGTGTCAAAAGCACGGCTTAAATCACTGGCATAGATGGCATGAATATCTTCATCCGCCAAGGCTTTTGCAAGTTGTTGTGCCTGCCAACGGCCATGGTCATTCAGGGGTATATCAATTTGACCTTGTATGCGTGTATCCACATTCCAAGCGGTTTCCCCGTGGCGAATGGCCAAAATGCGAGTGATCATCATGCCCGCGAGTTTAAAGGGCGACAAGAAACCCTTATGGATCGCTGGTGGATGTGCAAAACACGTCAAATAGTGCAAAATAGCACGGTCGTTCTATTTTTAGGCCAATGCCTGTGATTTCACAACACTCCATGACTGACATTCCCGATGCAGAGGCCGGCAGCGGTAGGGCTCGGTTAATGCAAAAAGGGCAGCAAACCAAAAGCGCGATTGTCGACGCGGCTTTAGGTCTGGCTACTCAAATTGGCATTGAGGGCTTGAGTATTGGAGCGGTTGCAGAAGTGATGCAGATGAGCAAGTCAGGTGTTTTTGCGCACTTTGGTTCTCGTGAGGAATTGCAAATCTCTGTAGTGCGTGAATACCACCATCGATTTGAATTGGAAGTTTTTTATCCTGCCATGCAAGAAAATCGTGGGTTGCCACGGCTTCAAGCACTGTTCGCCAACTGGATGAAGCGTACCTCAGCAGAGATTGATTCGGGTTGCTTGTACATCAGCGGCGCAGCAGAGTTTGACGACAGACCCGGACCCGTCAGTGATGCCTTGGCCAGCTCTGTCAAGACCTGGCTCAGCGCTTTGCATCGCTGTGTATTGAAAGCGCGTGAAGCAGGTCATTTGGCTGAGAACACGGACGCCGCCCAAATGTCATTTGAGCTGCACGGCTTGATACTGGCCTTGCATTACGAAGCCAGATTTCTCAAAACAGACAAAAGCCTAGACCGCGCTCAACGCGGTTTTGAACATATTTTGTTGCGCTACGGCGCATCCCTAACCTAAGGAAAATTTGACCATGCCCAGCTACACCCCGCCTTTGCGCGATATGCAATTTGTGATGAATGAAGTGTTAGATGTACCCACAGTACTCAAAAGTTTGCCGACCCATGCAGAACTCGACGCTGACACGATTGCCGCCGTCTTGGAAGAAGGCGGTAAATTTGCCACTGAGGTGTTGATGCCCCTGAACCAAGTGGGTGACAAGCAAGGTTGCCAGTTAGACAACAAAACCCATGAAGTCACGACGCCCAAAGGTTTCAAAGAAGCTTTTGGACAATTTGCACAAGGCGGGTGGCCTGCACTTAGTTGCGACCCGGCCTATGGTGGTCAAGGTTTGCCGATTGTGGTGAACCAGTGCTTTTATGAAATGCTCAACAGTGCCAACCAAGCGTGGACCATGTACCCAGGACTGACCCACGGAGCTTATGAATGCTTGCATGCGCATGGCACAGAAGAACAAAAGCAGATGTACCTGCCTCGCCTCACCAATGGCGAGTGGACGGGCACCATGTGTTTGACAGAATCCCATTGCGGCACCGATCTGGGCTTGCTTCGCACCAAGGCTGAGCCGCAAGCTGATGGCAGTTACAAACTGACTGGCAACAAAATTTTCATCAGTGCTGGCGAGCATGACTTGGTGAGCAATATTGTTCACTTGGTACTGGCGCGGCTGCCAGACGCACCCGTGGGCAGCAAAGGCATCAGCCTCTTTGTGGTGCCCAAGTTTTTGGTCAACAGTGACGGCAGCTTGGGCGAGCGCAATGCGATTTACTGCGGTGGCTTAGAACACAAAATGGGCATCCACGGCAACGCCACTTGCCAAATGGTGCTCGATGGTGCGGTCGGCACCTTGGTGGGTCAACCACACAAAGGCTTGGCGGCGATGTTTGTGATGATGAATGCCGCTCGCATAGGTGTTGGCATGCAGTCGCTGGGCTTGACCGAAGTGGCTTACCAAAATGCTTTGGCCTATGCCAAAGACCGCTTGCAGTCTCGAAGCCTCTCAGGTGTAAAAAGTCCAGACAAACCCGCTGACAGCATTTTGGTTCATCCCGATGTGCGCAAGATGTTGCTGACCGCTAAAGCATACGCAGAAGGTGGAAGGGCCTTGAACCTTTACTGTGCCTTGCTAATTGATCAAGAACTTCACCATCCTGATGCGGCTGTGCGAGCAGAAGCGCTGGAGATGGTGGCCATGCTCACGCCCATCGTCAAAGCCTTCATCACCGACAACGGCTGGATAGCTACCTCTTCTTGCATGCAAGTGTTTGGTGGTCATGGTTTTATCCACGAATGGGGTATGGAGCAATTTGTGCGTGACTCACGCATCAATATGATTTACGAGGGTACCAACACCATCCAAAGCTTGGATTTGTTAGGGCGTAAGGTCTTGGGTAACCAAGGGGCGACATTGAAGAAGTTTGGCAAGCTGATTGCTACCTTGGTCGCTGAAGAAACCGACAACGAAGACATGGCCGAGTTCATCCAGCCCTTGGCAAAGTTAGGCCAGCAAATGACCCAGTTCACTGGTGAAATTGGCATGAAAGCCATGTCAAATGCAGATGAAGTAGGTGCTGCAGCGGTGGATTACTTGCGCGTCACAGGCCATTTGGTGTTCGCCTATTTCTGGGCACGTATGGCCAAAGTGGCATTGCAAAAAATCGCTGATGGCAACCGCGATCCGTTTTACAAAGCCAAATTGCAAACGGCTAGGTTTTACTTTGCAAAGTTGTTGCCAGAGACTGCGAGTTTGATGCAAACTGCTCGCGCTGGAAGCGCTGTGTTGATGGACACCCAAGATGTTTTTGCTTAAATACCGACTCACCAAGGAGACACCGATGAAAAAATTCTTTTTTGCTTTGCTGAGCATGGCCGCTATGACAGCTTTTGCCCAAATGACGCCCGTTGGTGTGTGGCACACCATTGACGATGAAACCAACCAACCCAAAGGCGAGATAAAGATTTTTGAAAAAGACGGTGCCCTGGTAGGTGTCGTGGGGCGCGCACTCAAAGATGACCCCAATGCCAAACCCAATTGCGACAAGTGTGTGGATGACCGCAAAGGGCAGCCCATCATTGGCATGGAAATTTTGCGTGGCTTAAAGCGCGAAGGCAAAGAATCCGAGAATTTATGGGCGGGTGGTGGAAAAATTTTAGACCCCACAAACGGGAAGCTGTACACCGTGAAAATGGTGCCGATTGAAGGCGGAAAACGCTTGCAAGTGCGAGGCTACATTGGTCCGTTTTACCGCACCCAATTCTGGAATCGTGTTGAGTAATTTAACTAGCAGCAAAACTGATATGGACTTAGTCTTACAGCACTTCGAAAGCGGCGTGTTAACGCTGACCCTCAACCGAGTCGATAAAAAAAATTCACTCACCTCAGCCATGTACGCTGAGTTGGCCCAAGCCTTGACATCTGCTGAAGCGGATGCACACACCAAGGTTGTGCTGATTCAAGGCCATGAAACTGTTTTTAGCGCAGGCAACGACATTGCCGACTTTTTACAGCAACCGGCAGCAGGTGAAGACTCCCCTGTGTTTCGTTTTCTGCGCGGTATTGCGGTTTTTTCAAAGCCCTTGATTGCTTCAGTTTGTGGACCGGCTGTGGGTGTGGGTACCACCCTGTTGCTGCATTGCGATTTGGTTTATGCAGGCGATAACGCTGCGTTTTCCATGCCGTTTGTGAACTTGGGTTTGTGTCCAGAGGCAGGGTCAAGTCTGCTGGCGGTCCAGCTCATGGGCTACCAGCGTGCAGCTGAAGCCTTGTTGATGGGCGAGCCATTTTTGGCAGAGACCGCTTTGGAGATAGGCTTGGTTAGCAGAGTGTTGCCACCCACAGAGACCAATGCTTATGCTCAACAGCAAGCCCGCAAAATGGCGGCCAAGCCTTTATCTTCCTTGATGGAAACCAAACGCTTGATGAAAGCGGGAATCACGCCTAAAGTGTTGGAACGCATCAAGCAAGAAGGCCTGGTGTTTGGCCGCATGCTCAAAGAGCCTGCAGCCATTGAGGCTTTCAGTGCCTTCATGGAAAAGCGCAAACCGGTGTTCTACTGATCAAGCGTCTTTGCGTTGAATGTGTCTGGGTTTACCTTGGGCATCAATCGCGACATAAGTCACCATCGCCTCGGTCACTTTCAAGTAGGTACCTTGCAAAGTGAAGCGCTCGGCAAACACCTCTACCTTGACAGTGATAGAAGTATTGCCGATGCGCTTGATGGCGCTGAAAAAACTCAAAATGTCACCCACTTTGACGGGCTGCTTGAACACAAACTCATTGACTGCCACGGTAGCTAATCGACCGTTGACGTAGCGTGCTGGCAAAACCGCACCCGCCAAGTCAACCTGCGCCATCACCCAGCCACCAAAAATATCACCATTCGCATTGCAATCGGCTGGCATGGGAATGACTTTGAGAACCAACTCTTGGTCCGTGGGAAGGGCTTTGATGGTAAAGCGCGGGTCGAGGGTATCGGTCACAGGCACAATCCTAGTTGTTCATTCTTTCGCTATTGTGCTTTATGCGCCCCTCTGTCACCTCATCACCTGCTATGCCTGAAGCCACTGTGCCTGCCCCAGCTGTTTCTGATTGGCACACCTTGGCCCGCTTGTTCCCCTATTTGTGGGAATACAAATGGCGCGTGATGGCTGCGTTGTCCTTCATGGTGGGCGCCAAGCTTGCCAACGTCGGCGTACCCATACTGCTTAAAAACTTGATTGATCAAATGACACCGCAGCCCACAGGTGTGCAAGTGCTGTTGGTGGTGCCGGTTGCCCTGCTGATCGGCTATGGCTTGCTGCGTTTATCGGTCTCTGCGTTCACCGAGCTGCGTGAGTTGATTTTTGCCAAAGCCACACAAGGTGCGGCTCGCACCATTGCCTTGCAAACCTTCCAGCATTTGCACGAGCTCAGCTTGCGTTTTCATCTTGAGCGGCAAACCGGTGGTATGAGCCGTGACATTGAAAGAGGTGTGCGCGGGATTGAGTCGCTGATTGCCTATTCGCTCTACAGCATCGTGCCGACTTTGATCGAGGTGCTGTTGGTGCTGTGCATCTTGGGTTTTCAGTTTGACAAGTGGTATGCCATCATCACCTTGTGCGCTTTGGGTTTGTATATTTATTTCACCGTGACAGTGACGGAGTGGCGTACCCAGTTTCGCAAACAGGTCAATGAGTTTGACTCCAGTGCCCATACCCGCGCCATTGATTCTTTGCTCAACTACGAGACTGTCAAGTATTTTGGCAACGAGGGCTTTGAAGCCAAAAGGTATGACGAAAGTCTGGACAAGTTACGCCTTGCCCGCATCAAAGCCCAAAATTCATTGAGTGCCCTCAATATGGGCCAACAACTCATCATCGCTGTGGCTTTGGTGACCATGCTGTGGCGAGCCACGCAGGGCGTGGTCGATGGGAACTTGACCTTGGGCGACTTGGTGATGATCAACGCTTTCATGATTCAACTCTATATACCGTTGAATTTTTTGGGTGTGATTTACCGTGAGATCAAACAAAGCCTGACGGATTTGGACCGGATGTTCAAGTTGCTAGAGAAGGAGCGCGAAATTGCTGATGCGCCCAATGCGCAACAGCTATCCCTGACGAGTCCACCCAGCGTTGCGTTTGAACACATCCACTTTGCCTATGAGCAAGACCGGCCTATTTTGCAAGACGTGAGCTTCACCATTCCAACCGGCAAAACGGTGGCCGTTGTGGGTCCCTCGGGATCTGGCAAGTCAACTTTGGCACGTTTACTTTTTCGGTTTTATGACGTTCAGCAAGGGGTGGTTCGCATCGATGGACATCCTATAAGTCAATTGACGCAAGCGAGTGTGCGTCAAGCCATTGGCATCGTGCCGCAAGACACCGTTTTATTCAATGACACCGTGTACTACAACATTGCGTATGGTCGGCCTTCGGCCTCTCGAGAAGAGGTCGAGCAAGCCGCACGTGCGGCACGTATACATGACTTTATTGTGTCCACACCCTTGGGTTACCAAACCATGGTCGGCGAGCGAGGCTTGAAGTTGTCGGGTGGCGAAAAACAGCGTGTAGCCATTGCACGAACACTGCTGAAAAACCCGTTCATTCTTATTTTTGACGAGGCCACATCCGCTTTGGACAGCAGCAATGAACGGGCTATTCAGTCGGAGTTACGTGAAGCGGCAAACAACAAAACCACTTTGGTCATTGCCCACCGACTTTCGACAGTTGTCGATGCACATGAAATCATCGTGCTGGACAAAGGCGTCATAGTGGAGCAGGGCACACATACGCAGTTGCTCGAAGCGCAAGGTGCGTACGCCCGCATGTGGTCAATGCAACAAAGCCAAGAAGAGCAAGCGCCTTAGGGAATTTCGGCGTTTTCTTCTGGGGCATTGTTTTCGGGCGGACCCACCATGCCAAGTTTCGATTTGAGCGATTGCGGCTCATTGTGAATCAGCCCTGCGTAAAGAGTGGTGTTGGCCAAGACTTTTTTGACATAGTCGCGGGTCTCGCTAAAGGGTATGCATTCAGCCCAAGCTGCGCCCTCCATCTCAGGACCATTGCGCCAACGCTTAGGGCGACTGGGACCAGCGTTGTAGGCAGCAGCGGCCATGGGCATAGAGCCCTGAAAATTATCTAAGACCAATTTAAGGTAATACGTTCCAATCGCAATATTGGTTTTGCGTTGTTGCAGTTGTTCAGGGCGAAAATTTTTCATGCCCATTCGCTTGGCCGTCCATTTGGCGGTGGCAGGCATGACCTGCATCAAGCCAGACGCACCCACGCTGGACCTCGCATCCAAGATGAATCGGCTTTCTTGCCGTATCAAACCATACACATACGCCGAGTTCAGTCCAATGCTGTTGGCAGCTTCCACAACCTCTTCTTTGAAAGGCATGGGGTAGCGTTGCACTACATCCATTTGGACGCTGCGCTCACTGGTGTTGATGCACCTGTCCCATATCGCTTGGTCACACGCCAATTGGGCTGCCGCCAGTCGCTCCCGTTCATTCAGGCGACCGCGTTGCCCCGCACTGTCGACCAGCCCTGTGGCGTAATTCCACTCACGAACACCGTCTTGTCGCAAACCAATTTTGATGGCGTATAAAGCGCGTTGCAACAAAGGGTTGGCCTTTGCTGCTGCTGATTCTTGTGGCTGAGGCGGCAGTGGGCGCGGCGGCAAGACTATTTTTTTTCCAAGCTCTTCACTCGCCAACTGTTCATAAAAACCTTGTGGTCCAGCGATGCTTTGCAAAGCGCTCAAAGCTTGCCCTGTGGGTGGTGAAGCGACTGATTGCTGAGCCATCAAGGCACGCGCTCGCCAATACACCCAAGCAGGGTCTTTTTGGGCGACAGGACTCATGGCGTCTACCGCAGATTGAATAGCAGACCATGCAGGTGTTTTGCCGGCCCGCAATGCTGCTCGCACCTTCCATGCCAACATGTCATCGCTCAAATTGGCAGGGCTTGCATTGGCAAAGTAGGCAAATGCTTTGTCGTCCAATTGCTGCGCAGCCTGTTTGGCAATCACGCCCCAGACCCATTGCTTTTGCTCGCTGCTTAATGATGTTGCTGATTTACTTTGCAGCAACTTGATGGCGTTCTCGTGGTCTGCGGTGCCTGCCTTGATCAGCGCCAAGGTCATCCACTCGGAAGACTCTTCCCCCATATTGGAAGCACGCTGTGAAAAAAATCTGCCGCCGTTGGCAAAGAGTTCATCCACCACGGCCATATTGTGGTCAGAGACCAACTTCAAGGCATCCCTAGCGGGTACTTTTCGGTTGCTCTCAACCGATAGCCGAGCTTTGAGCCAAACATCCTCAGGGTTGAATTTGTGCTGCTTCAGCAGTTGCGATACCGCATAAGTGCAACCCTCATCGGACTGCTTGAGGCTCAGCCAAGTGCGGCGAATGTCTCCAATGGGAGAGGCGCCTGCATTGAGGTCCTTTTGTTGAACTTCAAGGAGTTTCGCGTAGCACTCGATTTCCTTGTCATCATGCATTCGGTAGAGGGCATATTCACGTTCAAATTGCGTCCACTCGCGGCGCTCGCCAAGCAGCAGTAACCAATCGTTGCGGATTCTGTCTTCTTGGTAAGTGCCTGCATAGCGCTGAAGAAAACTTTTAACTTCATTGTCAGACGCATCGCCCAAACGAACGCGTAATTCCCAAAAGGCTGCCCATGGCTCGAGTACATGCCCTTTGGCTTGTGGCAACAATGCGGCCAGTTTTTTGCGATCTCCTTTTTGAAAGGCTTGGGACATATCGAGGATCACCGCATCAGCGGCATCGGCTGGTCTGGTGGGTTGTGCAGGTTTGGCAGTAGCTTTCTGTTTATTGGCTGCGTTTGCCGTCATCATGCAAGCCATAAAGATGATGCAACAGGCATTTCGAACAAATAATGGAGGCATGACACAATCAATCAACTAACAGGATGGTTGGATTCTCCCATGGACAAAAAAGCCCTGCGCCAAGAACTGATTCAAACAAGACTGCAAATGCCAGACAGAGCGCGCCGTGCAGACCTGTTGCAAAGAGTTATGCGCATTTGGTTGTTTGATCAACCGTATACCGTCATTGGCGCTTATTGGCCTATCAAGGGAGAGTTTGACCCCTTGCCTGCATTGCACAGATGGAAAGAAGATGGCGAATTGCTAGACCATCCTGTTCGACGACGCATTGGTTTGCCCGTCATGGACAAGCAAACCAAAACCCTGACTTTTCATTCGTGGTACCCAGGTTGTGCCATGGAAGAAGATGCCTACAACATACCGAAACCTAAGGACACAGAAATCATTCAACCCACCTTGCTTTTTGTGCCATGTGTGGGCTATGGGCCTGGTGGCTACCGTTTGGGGTATGGCGGTGGTTTTTACGATCGAACCTTGAATCAAATCGACCCTAAACCCTACACCGTCGGTTTGGGTTTTACCCATGGTTTTTTACCCGACTTCATTCCTGAGTCTCATGATGTGCCCTTGGACGCTTTGCTGAATGAAAACGGCGTGGTGTGGCCAATGTCTTAAGGGTGGTGGATGGCGCGACCTAAATCTGCAACCCACGACCTCAAGCGTGAAGAAATTTTGGAGGTGGCCGCAAGCTGTTTTGCAGCCTCGTCTTACCCTTCAGCCAGCATGAACGATTTAGCCAATGCTTTGGGCACTTCTAAAGCGCGGCTCTACCATTACTACGACAGCAAGCAGGCCATACTTTTCGATTTACTTGATCGCTACACACTGCTTTTGGTGGAGTTGGTTCAAAGCGTTCAAGACCAGGCCAAGCAAGACCATCTCAGTCCCAAAGATTTGGTGCATAACGTGGTTAAGCGTTTTTTGCAAACCTATGAAAGCTCTGCAACCCGTCATATTGCTTTGTTGCACAGCACCCAATTTCTCAATGAAGAGCAGCGTGCCGTGGTGGTGCAACGGCAGCGCCAAGTGGTCAGCGCCTTGGGCGATATGTTGGCACAAGCCTACCCAAGTCGCGTTCATGCGCAAAACAAAATACCCCTGACCATGATGCTGTTTGGCATGATCAACTGGACCTTTACCTGGCTCAGACCCCAGGGTGCACTCAGTTACGATGCGTTTGCGCAAGAGGTCATTGACACCTTAGAAAACGGTTTTCATTCAAGCACAAGCTAAGTTCGAGGAAAAAAACATGTCTAAAGCATTTGCCAGTCAAAGCGATTTGACCGATAAACACATCAGCTTCACACAACTCAGTCCTCACTGCTGGGCTTACACCGCTGAGGGCGACCCCAATTCAGGCGTCATCATTGGCGACAAATACATTTTGGTCAGCGACGCTACATCCACGCCTTTGATGGCCAAAGACCTGATCGCCAAGATTCGCAATGTCAGCGACAAACCCATCAAATATGTGCTGCTCACCCACTACCACGCGGTGCGTGTGTTGGGTGCCAGTGCATATTTTGCTGAAGGTGCGACAGAGGTGATATCCAGCAAGGGCACTTACGATTTGATTGTCGAGCGCGGTGCTGAAGACATGCAAAGCGAGATGGACCGCTTCCCTCGACTGTTCCGAGGCGCCGACAGCGTACCCGGCCTTACGTGGCCGACCATGGTGATTGGTGACGGCAAGCCTGGGCGGCAGGGAAGTTTGCGCATCGATTTGGGGGGCGTTCAAGTCGATATTTGGCACCCAGGTGCCGGCCACACCCGCGGCGACACCATCGCATGGGTAGAGTCTGAAAAAGTCTTGTTCAGCGGCGACTTGGTAGAGTACTTGGCAGGTGTTTACACGGGCGACGCTCACTTGGCCGAGTGGCCCACCACTTTGGAGGCATTGCGTGCTTTACAAGCCGATGCCATCGTGCCGGGTCGTGGCGAAGCCATGCGAGGCCATGCCGATGTCAACAAGGCTTTGGACTACACCAAGCTGTGGGTGGAAACCTTGTTCAAATGCGGGCAAGAAGCTGTGGCGAAAAACATGGATTTGAAGGCCGCCATGGCCCTTACCCGCCAACACATGGACCCCGTGTTTGGCCAAGTGTTTATTTACGAACACTGTTTGCCATTTGATGTGAGTCGTGCTTTTGATGAGGCCAGTGGCATACAGCACCCACGCATATGGACGGCAGAGCGGGATAAGCAAATGTGGGCTGCGCTGCAAGCGTGATGTAAACCACCTAAGTGGCGGGGCCTTCACCTGTCATTTTTTGGGTTTCTTTGGCTTGCGCTAAAACCCACTCACAAAACGCTTTTGCCTGTTCATTGGGCGCTTGCTGGTTGTTGATCAGCAACCAATACGCCATGGGTGAATCGTTGCGCTCTCCAGGTAGCACCTCAACCAATTCGCCACTGGCCAAACTCTCAGCAATCAGCGGGGGGCGTGCCAGCACCACACCTTGACCATTCAAGGCTGCCTGCACCATTTGGTAGGCATAGTTGAAATGCAGCCAGCGCACAGGCTGCACGCCATGCAAGCCCTGTGCATTGAACCAATGTCGCCACGTGAGCCAGTCCATGTGAGAAGACTGAGGATCGCTGGCTTCAATCAGCGTAAACCGTGTTAGGTCATGGGCGGATTGAATGCCCCCTTCTTGCTCAAGCAGACGTGGACTGGCAACGGCAATCAATTGGTCGCCAAACAAGCGGGTTGCACCGGCAGGCATGCGAGCGGCTGAACCGTAGCGTATGGCGATGTCGATGTCAGAGACGCTCAGGTCCACAGGTTTGTCACTTGCGTCAATACGAATATCAATTTCAGGATGAAGGTTTTGAAAACTGGCCAAGCGCGGAATCAGCCACATCGACGCAAACGAAGCAAAAGTGGTGACGGCAATCGATTTGCGCAAAACCGAATGCCGTATTTGTTGCACCGTTAAATCTAATTGATTGAGCAACCCGGAGACGGTTCGAAACAAAACCACACCGGCCTCGGTCAACTCCACCGAGCGGGTATGACGCAAAAACAAAACCATGCCCAACTCGTCTTCGAGCGATTGGATTTGTCTGCTGACCGCCGATTGACTGAGCGCCAATTCGTCCGCAGCTGCACGGAAATTCAGCAAACGTGCCGTGACTTCAAAGCAACGCAGATAACCAACAGACAGGGGGCGGGTGCGCAAATAGGACATGGCACAAGCTTAACCCGCTGGCCCACAAACAGGGTTGCGTTGAGCGCATCAATCACTTGTTAAATCCTCATTGGACAAGTTGAAGAGGCTTGCGCATCATTGAGCCCAATCGCCACCATCCCAAGGGGAAAGTTAGATGGAAACCCTTCACCGCAACTTGTCATTGGTCACTTCTGCCACATCATTTCAAGCGCAGACTGCGCACACGCTTGAGGTTGCCCATGGACGCGCTTGGGTGACCGTGGTGGGTCAGCTAGACCAAGCCAATCCCGATATTTTCTTAACGCAAGGGCAAGTCTTGCAGGTAGCTGCTGACCAGCATGTGGTGGTGGAGCCATGGCCACGCTTCCCCGGCGATGAACTGAGCGTGCAATGGGTAGACCTTCAAAAATGATTCAAGAGGGTTTGACTTTGGCCAAGGCCCGCACATCAGCTTCATAAGCCTTGAGTGTTTTCACTGCAAATTCTCTTTGGGCGGAGTTGGTGGTGTTGTGCAACTGCGCTGCCGCTTCGCAGTTGATGTTTTTTCGCATCTCGGCGTATTCACGGTAAACCTCATCGGGTGACTGCAACAAGCTGCGGTTCAGTAGGGCAATGCTCTCTTGTTGTGCGGCGGCCAAGCCTGGTTGTGATTTGACGATGCCCTCCAAAGTGCGGACCGTGTCTTGCTGACGCCTTAAGCGTTCGCCCCAGCTCTTTGGCAAGTCGAACTGGGACTCTTTCGCCATTTGCTTGACCAAAGCTTTTTGCTTTTTGTCCAATCGGTCATACAAGCGCTCTGCGTTCTCTATGCCCTTGTCGGTCTGCACCTGCAGCTGAGCGTCGGCACTGGCGTCAAGTTTCCATTCTTTGCGGTAGTCCTTGTTGTCTTTGTCGTATTGCTGTTCAAGCCGCTGGATTTGCGAGGGTGTTAACTTCAAGGCCAAGCGGGCCATGCCAGGCGACATTTGTTGTGCCAGCGGTGCCAGCGTTTCTTTGAACTCATCGACCAACGCACAAATTTGTGGCCCCGTTACTTCATGGGGTGCGAGCGTCGCCATTTTTTGTAAAACATCTGCATACACGGGCAGTTGCTGTTGGCGGTGCCACTGGTGCAGCGCCTGTAAATCGGCACGCAACTGCTTGTCTTGCTCTGAGTTGAGGTCTAAATGAGGATTGAACCAAGAGAATATCAACAAACTCGGCGCTTGGTTGTAGCCCGTCACCACAAAGCTGCAAGCACTCAGGCTTACTAAGAAGCCCAAAGCCAACAGTTTGGGGCCAAGCCCAGAGAAGGTTGGAAGCTGATTGATAATCTGAGCAACACGAGGAAGCAAGTTCATGGCATTTGTTGATGTGGTGGTCATGGCAGCGGGCAAGGGCACCCGCATGAAGAGCAGTATGCCCAAAGTTTTACACCGATTGGGGGGTAGGGCTTTATTGCAGCACGTGATTGACACCGCTGGGCAACTCCAAGCCAGAAGAGTGGTGGTCATCACCGGCCATGGTGCAGAGCAAGTTGAAGCGACCTTGGTCCATAACGACCATGTGCAATGTGTGCGCCAAATGCCCCAACTGGGCACAGGACACGCCATGCAACAAGCGGTGCCCGTGTTGGCTGATGATGGTGTGACACTGGTCTTGTCCGGCGATGTGCCTTTGATTCAAGCCGACACCTTGAGCGCCTTGCTGACGATGTGTGACGGTCAGCATTTGGCCTTGCTCACCCTCCAAACCCCCTCTCCCACGGGCTACGGCCGCTTGTTGCGCAACCCTCAGGCGCAAGTGCAGGCCATCGTGGAAGAAAAAGACGCCACACCCGAGCAACGTCAGATCCAAGAAATTTACAGCGGCATCATGGCCGTTCCCACTTGCTTGTTGCGTACGTGGCTGGCCCGTTTGGACAACCATAACGCTCAACAAGAGTACTACCTCACCGACGTGGTGAAGTTCGCTGTGGCCGATGGCTGCCCAGTGCTGGCGCATTGCATCTACGAAGCTTGGCAGGTGGAAGGGGTGAACAACCCTGTGCAACTGGCTACTTTAGAGCGAGCGTACCAGCGCATACAAGCCGAGCGTTTGATGTTGCAAGGTGTTCGCTTGGCCGACCCTGCACGATTTGATTTGCGCGGCAGTCTCATCTGTGGCCAAGATGTAGAGATCGATGTGAACTGCGTGTTTGAAGGACATGTCAGCTTAGGCGATGGGGTTCGCATAGGCCCTAACTGCGTTATTGCGAATACCAACATTGGTGCAGGTACTTTTGTTCAGGCGTTTAGCCATATCGATGGTGAACAGCAAGGCGTGACCGTGGGCCAGGATGCCCGCATCGGCCCGTTTGCCCGTTTGCGACCTGGTGCGGATTTGGGCGACGAGGTCCATATTGGCAACTTCGTCGAGGTGAAAAATTCCACCCTGGCCAAAGGCTCAAAAGCCAACCACTTGGCGTATTTGGGCGACGCCAGCGTGGGTGAGCGGGTCAACTATGGTGCAGGCAGCATCACTGCCAACTATGACGGTGCCCACAAACACCGCACCGTTATCGAGGCCGATGTGCATGTGGGCAGCAACAGCGTGTTGGTGGCTCCGGTCACCTTGGGCGCTGGTGGCACGATTGGCGGCGGATCGACCATCACCAAGGACACACCTGCTGGCGCACTCACGGTGGCGCGTGGCAAACAAACCAGCATTGCCAATTGGCAGCGCCCCACCAAAACAAAAAAATAAAGGACAGTCTTCATGTGCGGCATCGTCGGCGCGGTTTCCACGCGCAACATCGTTCCTGTTCTTGTGCAAGGCTTGCAGCGTTTGGAATACCGCGGCTATGACTCCTGCGGCGTGGCAGTCAACAGCGAGCAATCCCAAATGGGGCAAGCGCCTGGCTTGCAACGTGCCCGCAGCACCGCACGGGTGGCCGAGTTGGTGGCGCAAGTCAACGACGTTAGCAATGGCTTGCAAGGCTTGACCGGCATTGCCCACACCCGATGGGCCACCCACGGCGCACCTGCGGTACACAACGCCCACCCGCATTTCAGCCGCGACCGCATTGCCTTGGTGCACAACGGCATCATTGAAAACCACGAAGAACTTCGTGCATCTTTGCAAGCCAAGGGCTACCGTTTTGTCAGCCAAACCGACACCGAGGTGATGGCCCACCTCATCGACTCGCTGTACCAAGGCGACATCTTGCAAGCGGTGTTGCAAGCCACCAAGGAACTTCGCGGCGCTTTTGCGATTGCCGTCATGGCCAAGGACGAGCCGCACCGTGTCATCGGTGCAAGAGCCGGGTCACCATTGATTTTTGGCAAAGGCCAGGGCGAGAACTTCTTGGCCAGTGACGCCATGGCTTTGGCGGGTGTGACCAACCAAATCGTGTACTTGGCTGAAGGTGATGTGGTGGACGTGCGTCTCAACACATTCCAAGTGTTGGATGCCCAGCACCAATTGGTGCAGCGTGAGGTGCTGACGGTGAATGCCCACAGCGGCGCAGCCGAGTTGGGCCCTTACAGCCATTACATGCAAAAAGAAATTTTCGAGCAACCGCGTGCTATTGCCGACACGCTCGAAGGCATTGAGGGCATCGTGGCCGACTTGTTCGACAACCCTGCTTCGGCCCAAGTGGGTCAAGCCGTCAAGGTGTTTGAACAGATAGATTCAGTGCTGATCTTGGCTTGCGGCACCAGTTATTACAGCGGCTGCGTGGCCAAGTACTGGCTGGAGAGCATCGCCCACATTCCTTGCCAAGTGGAGGTGGCCAGCGAATACCGCTACCGCACCTCGGTGCCCAATCCGCGCAGCCTGGTGGTCACCATCAGCCAGTCGGGCGAAACCGCCGACACCTTGGCTGCATTGCGCCACGCCCAAAGCTTAGGTATGCAACACACCCTGACTGTTTGCAATGTGGCCACCTCGGCCATGGTGCGTGAATGCGCCTTGGCTTACATCACCCGTGCGGGTGTGGAAATTGGCGTGGCCTCCACCAAAGCGTTCACCACGCAATTGGCTGGATTGTTCTTGCTCACGCTGGCGCTGGCCAAGGCCAAAGGCCGATTGAGTGCGGCTGATGAGGCGCAGCACCTCAAAGCCATGCGCCATTTGCCAGTGGCTTTGCAAAGCGTGTTGGCCTTGGAGCCGCAGCTCATTGCTTGGGCGCAAGACTTCGCCAGCAAAGAAAACGCCTTGTTCTTGGGACGCGGTTTGCATTACCCCATCGCCTTGGAAGGCGCTTTGAAGCTGAAGGAAATCAGCTATATCCACGCCGAGGCTTACCCCGCAGGAGAGCTGAAACATGGCCCACTGGCGCTGGTCACCAGTGCCATGCCTGTGGTGACGGTAGCGCCCAACGACGCTTTGCTGGAAAAACTCAAAAGCAATTTGCAAGAAGTGCGGGCCAGAGGTGGTGTGCTCTATGTGCTGGCTGACGCCGACACCCGCATCGAGTCTGGCGAGGGCTTGCATGTGATCCGCATGCCCGAGCATTACGGCGAGTTGTCACCCTTGCTGCACGTAGTGCCTTTGCAATTGCTGGCGTATCACACAGCTTGTGCAAGAGGTACCGATGTCGATAAGCCGCGAAACCTCGCGAAGTCCGTCACGGTGGAGTAATCTTGCTCCGTTTTTAATTAGCCTTCAAAAACGAGCTGATTTCAGGGTTGCGGTGACCCTGACCATCACGACAAATACGCTTAGTGATTGGTACGTTGAACCTGAACACGCCACTCTGATTTCAACGATTTCAAGCCTTGCTAGTCAGGGTTTGACGATGAAGGCGATAGCCGATTCACTAAACGCTCAAGGGTTTAAATCACACTCAGGAAGGGCGTTTTACTCAGAGCTAGTTGGCGCTCTCATTTCGAAGTACCGTAAGAAAGCCAAGTCACGTTACGTCGAAAAAACCATATCGGTTGTGAACCTAGACGGAGGGGGGGTTTAAAGAAGCGCTAGCAACCCAGTTAGCTGAGTTCGATCACTAGCCCTATAAGTTGATCACCACCACGGCTTGCTTGCTGTTAGGGCTCTGGGAAATAGTAAATTCCTTGGTACTGGATTGCTTCAGGGTTTCGATCAACTTTTCCTTGCTGATGAACATACCAGACTTCTGCGCTTCCTTGATCAGCTGATTTGACATACTTTGGTTCCTTCTTCTTTTTGGGATTTATGGCTTGCTCTTTGAGCCACTCTTTAAAAGTTAGCATCAGAACATCTCCTTACGGGCTCGTTGGAAATTTTCCGAATTGTTGTGGTGCTCATTGAAAAATTTTTTCAAGCAATAACGTATGACCTCTGAGCGGTTGTAGCCCAACCGATCACACAACCCATCAAACTTGTTGATGAAGTCGTTAGTGGTGCGGATTCCTAATATCTGATTCCTAGAGAGACTCTTGTTCACGTAAACACTCCTTTTTAGTGGTTTTTTTATTTAGGAGTTTTTTTACGTTTATCAAATTTAGTGACGCCTAGCTGGAAGAGTTACTATTAATAAATTGAATGGATGGAGATCAATCATGCTCGGATGGGAAATCTTGATCAGCAAAAAAGTTCAAGGGTCAGATAAAGATCTATTGATAGCCTCTTGGGTCACAAGTACAGGCGGTACTAGATGGATAGGAGCCTTGGCTAAGGATGGAAAGGCTCAATTTTTAGGAGAGAACAGTGGATACCCATGTCTCTATTCAACAAAAGCCAAATTTATTACTTCGATACTTTCAACAGGTGTTCCTAAATTTGAAGGAAGTACGGTGATAGGTGAAGATTACGTAAATGAAGCTGGATCAAGCTGGGATATAAAAATCAATCAACAAGAACTTTCTGGACTTGAACCTGAAGACGATTTGTTGGTAGAGGCTTGGGATAGGAGCTAGTAGAGCACTCAAGAAACACCTGCTTCGCAGGTGACTCGCTTCGCTCGTAGGTCTTAGTAGTGGAAATCTGATTTCTTAGACTAGCCGTTGCGGTAGTCTTCTTTTAGATACAACTTACCGTAAGCAGGTAAGTTGTATCAGGTCTTGCGTATAGCCTCATCCCTCAACACTTCGCTATGAATCACCAGTTAGTCTGGTAGGGGCGGTTAGCCGTTCTCCCTTTATGTTCAGTCTTACGAACCAACGGTAGCAATTAGTAGCCTAGCAAAGCGACACCTAGTTGCTTGGAGGTCGTCGTCGTACGGAGCCTCCATCGTGAGGCGTTTAAGCCCCTTGCGACATAAATTTCGTTCTTTCGTCATCGCCACACCTACCGATGTCAGTGGTTAACGGACGGGCTATACCGTCATCAAAAAATTAGTTTTACATCTGTTTTATTTAGGAGATTTACGCAGGTAAAACATGGAAAACATGAAGAAATTTGACATTTTTAGGCGCAAAAAAAGCCCATTTTCATGGGCTCTCAAAAGGGGATTAAGACGGGCTTTAGAACACGAAACCCTCTAGATTCAGCATCTTTCTCGGTGGACAAGAGAAAGTGACCGATTTTTCATCGCTCTCATTTGTCTTAGGCTCCAAAGCTGTTAAAGCCTCTTCAAGCGCATGGATCTTGAGCTGACGCTTTGTAAGAACTGGAAAGGGTACTTTTTGTTTGCTCAGACACTCGAAACTGGATGAGCCAATTACCCTCGGTATACCAATCGGATCATTACTCGCTTCTTTTAGATCACGATCAATCCACAAGCAAATGGAGCAATCAGCCTCGATAGCTTCTCCAAGGTGTTCCAGAGCGAGTTCAAAAGCATGGTCAGCCTTATGGAACATCGCTTTCACTTTATGAGGTGGCGCTTCCTCAAAACACATCCTATCGCCACGTCCGTAAAGCAGTATGGCGGTCTTTACTAAAGCCTCGTACTTTTTCAAAGAAGCTGGTTTTGGAACTTTCCTATTTGACTTCTCTTCCTCCCACTCTGCAGAAAGAGTTTCCATTTGCGATTCAGTCAGAACTCGTGATAACGAACTAGTAGAAACTGACTCACCAGACTCAAGCCTAGCGATCAAGAGTTTCATTCGATTAATTCTTGAATTAATATTCATAGCTTTTTTTCAATTAGGCGTAATGTAAACAAGCGTCAAGGTAGATTGCTGACGCAAAATGATAGTTATAGCCGTAGTCATTAATCTTTAAGCGAATAACAATCTTGTGGTCTTTAAATGCTCTCACATAAGAGCCCCAGCATTGCTCTAAGGTCTTCTCTGGGTCAAGAACTTCGAAATTATCAAAACACTCGAGATCATCTATTGGAAAATGTTTCTCTAAAAACTTTTTAATTAATTTCGCAGAATTTTTAAATTGATCTATGTGATGAAAATCAATCCTCAAATCTAGTTCTAATTCATCGTCATAGGTTGACCAATAAAACTCATCAAGCGGTAATCCTAATTTTCCAAAGAGCCTTTCAAGATGGCTACATCTATCAACAAAAAAATCACGCCCGCTTTTAGTTTCTCTGGAGCATTGTGAAAGGAATTCCCATTCGCTAGTGTGAGGAGCTAATTCGTTTATGTATCTCATGATTTGACCCCTATTAGTGTGACAACACAGTTGAAGAAACTTCAAAAAAGCGCTCAACTGGAAATTGTGTTGATTCATGAATGAAGGCGTCCATTCTTTGATCCGAATCCAAATAGTCGTCAAAGAAATTCGGGTCTTGATCCAAGATCAATTCGTAGTAAGAAGCGAAGTTGTGTGATTTCATTTTTCTTTCCTTTCTAGGTTAATAAATGAATAGATTTGTTAAGCCCTATTGCTCTCTTAATCTATGTATCTATTGGACCAGAAAGCCCTATTAAAGTCATGATTACAAAATATTGATGTATTTAAAGTGTTATGATTAAACGCTATGAACGAGCCAATAAATCGCCAGACACGACACTTTCCGTACCAACACCCCACGTTTGGAACGAAGAACCGCCCGACTAGTGAGCGGTCTTGGAAAAGGTCGGTTTATTACTGGTGGTGGGCGTACTTAAAACGTAGCCCTGAGTACCTTGCTTGTTGCGAAGCGGGTGGTAGAGGAAAGCTGGCGCCCCTATACAAAGACTTCGGCGATGTGAGGGGCGATGACTTCAAGGCTTGGTGGCGTGAAGGTGACCGAGGAGCGACTTTGTTTGCTGAACCCGCAGTTGAGGTTTCGGTTCGAGTCTTGAATGAAGGTGACGCTATTACCGATCCCGCAAAGGGGCTCAGCGTCTACCTTCCCTTGAACCTACCAAACGGATTCCTCGTTAAGCGTGTAAAAGACCTCCTAAACGCTATTCGCAAGGGAAAGCGTGGAGTTCAATATGGAAGGGCTGATAAGAGCAATGCGCTATACAAATTTGATGGTCAGCCAAATCTGAAAGCGCTGGAAAAAACGCTTAAGCTATACGACATGCTCAAGGAGAGAGCAAATAATCCTACTACCCCTCATATACCTTATTGGAAAATTGCTCAGAGGGCGGGGATCATCGAAGATAAAGGGAAAATTCTTCTGACTGACTCAGTATCTCAAGCTGACAAGAAGAGAGCAGTTATGACTGCTATCGTGATACGGCTGAAAAAAAGAGCGGAAGCTACTATTGAAAATGTCGGTAAGGGCGTGTTCCCTTAAATCTACTTTATCGCTTGCTTTACCAAACTCATGATGTACTCAAGATCACTATCGTCTTTGATGTGTATTTCGTAATCACCAGTTCCGTAGTGACCTGTATTAGAAATATCCAACGCTAATTTCTTGGGGTCGTTAAGAGCTCCTGCTTTAACTCCAACCCATAATTTCATTCGCTTCTTTTGTAGTTCAACGCAGGCGATATTTGTTTTGTTCTTCTTGAAAGCGAGATAGAACTTTTTAGGAACAAGGTCAATATCATCAGATAAATTTAAGATTGCTTGTTTGAACTTGACGTAAAGTTCTTTCAATTCTTCTGGTGATGTATCTAAATGACGGTCTTCTGTATAAACCTGAATTTCATCTACAACTTGTTTAAATTCTTTATTCTGTTGAGCTAGGGGCTTGATACTTTCCGCCCCTTTACTCTTCTTTAGTTCATTTATGGAAACAGATCCGTTGGCGTATTGCTTAATCTCCCAAAGCTCTATAGCAATATCCTTAAAATTTGTTGCTTCAATTTGAAAGTCTGTGAAAGATGGCGAGACGAAAACAACACGTGTTTGCGACCAATCAACCTCTTCACGCTTTAGGTTCCTTGACAGTTGCTCGTTGTACTCGATGATGAAGTCCGCTTTATTTTCAAGCATCAGCCCAAGATAAGTGAAGCCTTGATCAATGACGCTGATATTTTTATCTCGTTTATATTCAATGATGATGAATGCTTTCGTGGTTTCATCATAAGCAAGCGTATCGATACGTCTATTTTTAATCGTGAACTCACTACGCACCAAAGTCAGTGACATGACTTCATTTAAGTTTTGTTCAAAAATCGCTTGAATCTCCCGTTCAAGTTTGAAGGGCTTTTCACTGACCTCTTTTAGCGTTCCATTAGTGTTTGTATAAAGAGTCATAAGTTACCTATTTTTAAGCTGAAGTCCCAGAGCGCATCTCTTTGAAAACGCTCTTAGCTAACAACTCTTTGAATCGCTGGCGCAACTTTTCGTCATTGAGCAATTTGGTCGTCATCGCTCGATGGCTATCCATACTGGAGATTAAGCAGTCGAGCATCTCGGTCTCAAACCGAGGGGACTGAACAAACTGGGACTCGTCGTTAGCCCTTGCTTGCTTGTTAAGTTCCTCGTTTTCCATCATCTTGCTATGAGCGTTTCGGAAGAGGTTAATGCGGTCGGTTTCGCTGATCTCTGGGAATAGGTCATTGAGCTTGTTAACCAGCTCTTCCAGCCTTACTAGCTCTGGGTCTTTGGCTTTACCGCTTCCTGCGCTTGTAACGCCCTTAAGCCCTGTTTCGCCCTCGTCAGCAGAGCCCAATTTAATTGACACCGCTTGACCGATCTTAATTTTGTAGTGGGTCATCTCTAGCCCAGCTAGTTCTAGCGGTAACTTGCGGTTCTCAGGCTTAATCAGGGGCGCAAGGTGGCGATAGAACAGATACCTTGCTTCTAGCTCGGTATCGGCGTAGTTGACTATTTGCGAAAGAAATTCATAAAGCCGACAAAAGCTACCCAAGTCCTTTTCAAACATGGTTAGCTGGTCGATCATCTCTTTGTCATCCCGATCCTCTGCGTCAATGAACTGTCCGTTGAAGCGGGATACAGGACTACTCAATGCGGCTTGAATGTCTTTCTGTCGAGCGTTGGGTTTTCTATAGGCGTTGACGAAGTTTTCAATGTCTTGCTGGCTATAGATATTTTGCTTGTCTAACTTAGTAGACAGGTCATACACGATGTCAGGATTTGTTGAAGCAAGTAGTTGCGAGTGTTCGTAATAGGGCTCAAACGCAAGGCGGATAGTCTCAACGTCGTTCACAAAGTCCAATACGTAAGTGAGCTCTTTTCCTGGATAAGTTCGGTTCAGTCTCGATAGAGTTTGAACCGCAGTGATACCGTCGATACGCTTATCTACATACATTGCTACCAATAGGGGCTGGTCGAAGCCTGTTTGAAATTTATTAGCAACAATCAGGATCTTGCTTTCCTCATTGGTAAAGCCTTCTCGGATCCCGCCACCCTTTAGCTGTTTGTTCATGTTCGTTTCTGTAAACGAATCAGCCCCATATTCAGGGTCATCTACTTCGCCAGAAAACGCAACGAGGATAGACATATCCTTGTCGAAGCCCTCCGACTTGATGTACTTCTCCATCTCAATTTTGTAGCGAACCGCAGCTTGACGGGAATCCGTCACCACCATGGCTTTGGCTTGACCGCTCAAGCGCCACATCACGTTAGCTCGGAAATGCTCAACGATGATTGAGACTTTTTGCGAGATGTTGTGCGGATGAAGCCTTACCCAACGAGCGATAGTTTTTGCGGCTTCGGACTTATCTACGTCTTTATCGTCCCAATCCTTACCGCCATGAGCCAATCGATAAGCAACTCGGTAGGGCGTAAAGTTTTGAAGTACATCCAGAATGAAGCCTTCTTGAATCGCTTGCTTCATTGTGTAAAGATGAAAAGGTAACGGAAGTCCGTTTTCGTCCTTGCGACCAAATAGCTCTAAGGTCTTTCCTTTTGGTGTGGCTGTGAACGCAATAAAGCTGATGTTGCTAGGTAAAGCTCGTGCTTCTGTTTCTCTAATGAGGTAGTCTTCGTAGGACTCATCTTCATTAAGGGCTAATTGGTCACCACCAAGAACTTTTCTTAATTGGCTTGCGGAAGAACCAGTTTGCGAAGAATGCGCTTCATCCGCAATCACTGCGAAGTTTCTATTCTTTAGAGTTGTGGTTTCCCTAATTTCTTTGAGGATGAAAGGGAACGTCTGTAAAGTGACGATCACAATTAGCGCTTTACCATTCAAGGCTGTAACTAGCTGTCCACCCTTAGAACCCTTGTCCGAGTCAATGGAAATTACAACCCCAGCGACTGAAGAGAACTGAGCAATCGTGTCTTTGAGTTGCTCATCAAGAACGGTACGGTCAGTTATCACGATTACCGTATCAAAGATCTTCTTATCGCTGGCGTTATGGAGCGTTGAGAGTTGATGGGCGCTCCATCCAATCGTGTTGGACTTACCAGAACCAGCCGAATGTTGAAAAAGGTAATTCTTTCCAGCACCCTCAGACTTAACCGCATTGATCAACTTCGTGACAGCGTCTAGCTGGTGATACCTTGGGAAAATCAGAGTCTCACTGGTCTTCTTAGCGCCAGCTTTATCCGTTGTCGTTTTAATTTCAAGTTGTACAAAACTTTCAAGAATTTTTAGCCAGCGGT
>CAMCWS010000132.1 GCA_945882755.1 Bordetella parapertussis
GCAAGGCCAGTTTGGGGGCGAGCAACAACATGCGCCCCAATAGGTCTTGGTGCTCGGGGCCGACCTGCGCCAGGGAAGGAATGTGCAGGTTGGGGATGATGAGGAAATGGACAGGCGCCCACGGGTTGATGTCGTGGAAAGCAAAAACCTCTTCGTCTTCATAGACTTTTTTGCTCGGTATCTTGCCGGCAACGATTTTGCAAAAGATGCAGTTGGGGTCGGTATGCATAATGGTTTTTTAACAAGTTTAATCTTCGCCGGCTTCACGGGCCTGTGCTTTGCGCAAGGCTTTTTCTTCCAAGCCGCTCAAACCCTCGCGGCGCGACAGTTCTTGCAGCACGTCCTCGGGGCTCAAGTTGTAGTGCGCCAGCGCCACCAAGCTGTGGAACCACAAGTCGGCCATTTCGCCGACCAACTTGTGCGGGTCGCCGCCGTGGTCCAAATCTTTGGCGGCCATCACCACCTCGGTGGCCTCTTCACCAATTTTCTTCAAAAACGCGTCGGGGCCTTTGTGCAGCAAACGCGCCACATAGCTGGTGTCGGGGTCACCGCCATGCTCGACTTTGCGGCTTTCAATGACAGCGGCCAAGCGGGCCAAGGTGTTGTCAGAGCTCATGGTTTGGCCTTGTAAATGGTGGCGGGGTCTTGCAACACCGGCTCGACGCTCAGCCACTGGCCGCCGTCGGGGCTGGTTTGCCAGCGTTGGTAAAAGCAGCTGTGGCGACCGGTGTGGCAAGCGATGCTCGGGTCGTGGCCGGTTTGGGTGACGCTGAGCACAATCACGTCGTTGTCGCAATCCAGGCGGATGTCGTGCACGGTTTGCACATGGCCTGACTCCTCGCCCTTGAACCACAGCTTGCCCCGCGAGCGACTGAAATACACCGCACGGCCGAGTTCTGCGGTTTTTTGCAGCGCCTCGCGGTTCATCCACGCGAACATCAGCACGTCTTTGCTGCCCTGTTCTTGCGCGATGACCGGCACCAAGCCTTGGGCGTCCCATTTGATAGTGTCTAACCAAGTCATAGGGGGAGATGTTAAGGGCATCGCCCGGCATGGGCATGGGTTCAGACTGAAGCGTCGCGGTAAGCCTTGAGGACGGCGTTAATGCGGGTTTGATAACCCGCACCTTGGGCCTTGAACCACTCCAAAACATCTTGATCGACCCGCAATGAAATGGAAGCCTTGGCGGATTGCATTTTCAAACCTTTGCGGACCATGCCTCGCACAATGTGCTGGACATCTGCCTCAGGGTGCTCTGCTGTTGGCTTGACCTTGCCAGTTTTTAGTTGGGCTAAATCAGTTTTTGATTTCATGGAAGTAGATTTGCGACTCGCGCTTGGTGGCTTTTCTGAAAGAGATGATGCGGATTTCATGTTCATTCTCCGTGTGTACAACTGAAACGGGGATGCCCACAAGCAAACCCAAGGTGACAAAACGCTGCTCGGCATAACCAAAACGATCATCTTCAAAAGTGAATGTCACGCCTTCGAAAACACTTGGCGCATCAGCAAAATCAAGACCGTGCGCCTTGATGTTGGCTTCGCATTTTGTTGGTGACCATGTGAATTTCATTCGCTCAATGCATATACATATTGTAGTGTCGTCAATGAAGGCTGATTTACATTCATGGAAATGGCTTTTACAATACCTGATCAACTACCTGAACAGGTCCAAGCCATGCAAGTCATCAGTTACACCGACGCTCGCAACTCGCTCAAAGCCGTGATTGACAAGGTCATAGACGACCAAGCGCCCACGTTGATTCACCGCCGCGAAGGGGGCAATGCAGTACTGATGTCTGAAGAGGCTTACGCCAGCATGCAGGAAACCTTTTATTTGATGTCCAACCCCGCCAATGCTCGTGCCCTGCTGCGCTCGATTGAACAGGCCAAAGCAGGAAAGGCCAAAAAGCGCAAGTTGTTGGATGTATGAGGGAGATCCACTTCACCCCTGATGGGTGGGATGCCTATGTGTGGTGGCAAGGTCAGGACCGTAAAACCCTCAAACGCATCAACACGCTGATCAACGCCACTTGCCGAGACCCCTTCACAGGCATTGGCAAACCAGAACCATTGGTGGGTAACTTGTCAGGCTATTGGTCACGCCGAATTGATGACACCCATCGGCTGGTTTACGAAGCAGATGATGTGGCGGTACTCATCATCGCTTGTCGGTTTCATTACGATAAATGAGCGGCCGTTAGGCAAGTAACTCAAGACGCCACACGCAATTGCAAAGCCTCTTGCGCCAGCAGGTTGATACTTTTGCCCTCGGCCTGCGCCGCAATGGCCAGTTGCTCATGCAACTCGGGTGAAATGCGCAGGTTAAATTTGCCCGAGAAATTTCTTTTGGGCTCAATGCCTTTTTCTTGGCACACATCCAGAAAGACCTGCAAAGACTTTTTGAACTCTGTGCGCAACTCCTTGGGATTCTTTCCATAGAAGTCAGCCCCGCCATTGAGCCCGAGAATTTCCCCGCGAAACAGGTCTAGCTCATCGTCGTATTCGATCTTGGCGTGAAAGCCCTCAACTGTCATGGTGTTCATGGTTCTACTCCGTGCTGCTCTAGCCATTTACGAATGCTGGCGACAGCGCCTTTGTCGGTGTTGGGGGATGGATGGGGTCTGTGAAACACCCTAACTTCTCCGAACAGCACCACCGCCACGCGGCTGCCTTCTCGCTCACTGACCTCCGCACCCAACTCCTGAAACATGGCCTCAATGTCGCGCCACTGAATATTGGCGCTGGTTGGCCTTGCAAAGATCAGAGCGAGGGTGCGTTGGTATTTGCGCTTCACGATTGAATGGTACTATTTTATGGTACCTTGATCAAGGGTTGATTTTTTAAAACCTGCACACATGCCCGGCGATAAGCGGGTGCGGCCCTCATCGGTATGCAAAGTCGGGTGGCCTTCCAAGATATAGATAAATTCGTCTTGTGTGGTGTGCGCATGGCGCAGGGCAGATACCCCGCCCGGTGCGAGCGTGGTGTGTTTGACGCCGAAGTTGGTCAGGCCAAACAGGTCGCCCAGCGGACGCTTCTCGCGGCCTTGCATTTGGGAGGCGAAAGGCTATGGATAGTTGGAAGGTTTGATGCGCCTGGTGGCGTCGATGGCGACAAGGGCGACGGAGGGTGGCTGGTTTGGCATGACTAAGCAGCCTCTAGTACAGCTACTGCTCGCTCGCGGGACACAGAAGGAAAGTCCTCAAGGAACTCCTCTAGCGAAGAGGAGCCTGCCAAGTAGTCGAACAAGTTCTTCACGGGGACGCGGGTGCCCGCGAAGCACAAGGCACCACTCATGATTTCAGGGTCTCGCGTGACGATTGCAGAGTCCATAAGCACCTCCAAGGAAATACGCAAGCGGTCTGCGGGCAGATCAGTTAAAAATCACTTTGGCAATCTGATTCTTGAGAGTCCAAACATCATATTGATCCTCATTGCTCAATATGACAATAAGCGCCCTTTGGTTTGGAAACCTAGCGATAACTGAAGAATATCCATCGATTTTTCCTTGATGAGAATATTCTGGGCCATAGGTTGTTTCGTAAATTGCCCATCCAAGTCCTGCGACCACTTTATATTTTCCCATTCCAAAACCCCAACCTAAAGCATCACGATCACTGGGAAAGATGCTTGAAATGCTTTTGGGGGTCACTAGTGCAAGGTCATAAAAAGACTGATCCCATAAATAGAGATCGGAAACGGATGAGGACAATGCTCCTGCCGCATAAGGTATGGACAGATTGACAATTTTTTGAGGCCGCTTGTCTTTATAGCCAAATGCATAATTTTTGTTCAAGCCGTAAGCGCTCTGTCTCATACCTAAGGGCAAAAAAATATGTTTTTCAATATATTCAGAATATGTAAGCCCACTGATCTTTTCGATTATTTTGCCAGCCACAACATAGCCAGAACTGGAATACTCTACTTTGGACCCAGGCGTAAAGCGCAACGGCTTATTTTTGAATAAATCGATTAACTGATCAGGTGATAGCTCTTGGTACTTAATATTACTCCAGTCATTAATATAGTCAGGTAGCCCAGCCGAGTGCATCAAAAGATTCCTTATAGTTATTTTTGAACCGTTTGGAAAATCTTCTAAATACTTCGATATGGGGTCATCCAGGTGCAACATCCCTTGCTCTTGAAGCTGCATAACTGCTAACGCCGTAAATTGTTTACCCAAAGACCCAATGAGAAATTGCGTCTCTGTCGTAACGGGGGTTTTAAGATCTATATTGGCAAAGCCATAACCTTTTGCATGAAGTATTTTTCTGTCCCGTGCAACGAGTACAGAACCGGAAAATGGGATGCTTGATAAATATTCGTCGAGTGACTGTCCTTGCTTAATGGAAGGAATCGAACTGCAACCAATTATGGAAATACAAAGGGCAAATAGTGCAATTAGTTTCTTCATGAAGAATTTTTTCTGATTGACAGGTGCAATTACTCGAACCAAGGATGGTGCTTGTTTAATTAGGTTTTCTGATGATTCATGTGCTTTGAATGTAGCATCGAAAATCCAATAATTAATACTATTGAGCTCATATTTGTACTGCAAGCGCTGTGGTCCGGATTTCTCGATCACCCGCTCAACGACCGTTGCAAATCGCTGACCGAGTTGTGGACTGATTGGCTTCGTTTTTTGTTGTTCCGTCAGTCAATACACCCGGCAGTTCAATGACTTCAGCCAGCCACCGACCGTCAACTTCTTGCTCGCATTCAATCTTGTGGCTAGTTCCACCGATCTTTAAACCTTGCTCAACCGCTCGGCCATGCGGGTCTGCCAACCAGGGCCGGTGGCTCGCCAGCGCTCGATGACCTCTGGGGGCAGGCGCAAGGAGATGGATTTACGCGGA
This sequence comes from Bordetella parapertussis, assembly GCA_945882755.1. Lineage (GTDB taxonomy): Bacteria > Pseudomonadota > Gammaproteobacteria > Burkholderiales > Burkholderiaceae_C > Limnohabitans. Next base: position 4,859 of record CAMCWS010000132.1, read on the forward strand.
CTGGCTGACAAAGGGCGGCCACCTTTTTTCAGCATGGCGCGAGCCAACATGTCTTCGGTGAGTTCTGGCAACTCTTCATATTCGTGCGGCGCAATGACATGGGCGTCAACTTGCTTCACGTTAGATGTCAAGGAGCGGCGCGATGCGGTTTTGTTCACGTTCATTGGCTTTCCTCATGCTGAAAACTTGGCGGTCCGCGCCACGCGGTGTGTAGCCCACAACCACCATTCGTCCTAAGAGCAGTCCATAACAAATGACGCGTGATTCGCCATAGTCATGCCGCTTGTCCTCGATCTCCAATGTCACCCCTGCAAACACGAGTTCGGCATCGGAAAAATCCAAACCTCGTTCTTGCAAAGTTTTGTCGCGCTTGGCTGGATCAAAGGTGATACGCATGGTTATTGTATATACAAAAACTTAAATGCACACTTTGCAATTGGCATTGGTGGACGGATGATTGAAGGGATCAATACAACCTACCGTCCTTGTGCTGAAAAGTCCATTTGCCATCCAGCAACGCGGCTTTGAGATCGTCATCGGGGTATAGCGCCTCGTCCCCAAGGCTTCTATCCCCCACCTCCAAATACACGACCACTTCTGATGTTTCATTGAGCAGCCTGTGTCCGTTACCCGTACCCGCCTTGAAGCCTGCACACATGCCCGGCGATAAGCGGGTGCGACCCTCATCGGTGTGCAAAGTCGGGTGGCCTTGCAGAATGTAGATAAATTCGTCTTGTGTGGTGTGGGCATGGCGCAGTGAAGAAACCGCGCTAGGTGCGAGCTGGGTCAGATTGACCCCAAAGTTGGTCAGACCAAACAGGTCGCCCAGCGGACGCTTCTCGCGGCCTTGCATTTGTGTTGCGAAAGGCTCTGGATAGTTGGAAGGTTTGACGCGCTTGGGGGCGTCGGTGGCGACAAGGGCGACGGGGGATGATTGGTTTGGCATGCTTACTCTTTCTGACACGCGACAGAAGCCGTCGCCTGCTGTTGTGAGCCCGAGTCCATTGACATGTTATTCCTTGATCATCCGGGAACGCCCATAGTCTGGCTTTGTGTCGACCGGTGCGATTGCCAGCACCAAGATTAACTCGGCCATTGCGGCCTCGTGAAATCGGACGCGCATCAATTCAGCAGACGTCGAACTTGTGCAAATACTTTTTCAGTGGGAATGAGCTTCTCCGTACCAGCGTCGATATTGGAGATTCGAAGTCGAAGTTCCTCGGCCAATCGAACCCGGTCTGCCGCAGGCAGTTTTCGAGCTTGTGAGCTGAGTTCTTCGATGAGGTTAGCCATAGTGATCTCGTAGTGGAAACACAAGTCTACCGCTCAAGGGGTAGACCCCCTGTTGGCTCTCCGCTTGAGCGAGGGGTTAGGATTCATCGCGTGTGGCAAGCATTTATGAAGTTTGCGCCGAAGCTGGTTCGCAAAACCATCCCTTTTCCAAACTGCAGCTCCCGATCCTTCAACTGATGGACGGTCGCAAGCACTGCGGCAATGCGAGGTCGATGTAAGGCCTCTAGTTGTGCATAAACCGGACTTTCCTTAAGCCATAGGTCATCATGTACCCGTACTAGTCCAAGACCTGCGAGATTCTCGAGATATGCGCTAACGTTTTGCGGAAAGACCAGACTCGCAACAGTCTCCGCCTGAACGATCAGGCCTTCGAAGTTCGTGAAGGAACCGGTGCCCTGGATGACTGCCTTTGGCTGCACAAAGGGAAGCTCTGTCGCATTCTTGAAGAACTCAAGCAACAAGGCCTCATCTGGCGACAGATTGTTGATAACGTTCACGAAGCTCGGATGGGCGAAACTGATCCGATCTACGTTAGAGGCACTTGCGAGAAGGTTGACGTATAGATCGGCCAGACGCTCCTCCCGAACGTACTCGAGTTTCTCGGCTATGGGAACTCCGATCTCGGGCGCGACAGCAACGATCTTCTCCTCCGGAACAGACTCTAACGCCTTGCGGTACTTCTCAAGATTTCGTTCAAGAGCCATGCGCGAACGTTCGTTTGCCCATGCAACGGGCCAGAGAACAGTGTTGCCCAATCCAATGACAGTTTCGAGCGCTTTGCCAACTTGACGAACACCGGGGCGAGCAAGATCGCCGTAGACCTCAACCAGGAGTCCAGGAATTTTGATTGCCTCGCCTGCAATCTGTAGCCATGAGGATGACATGTTGTACCTAGTTGAATGTGAAACCTAACGTTTTTTTAGACAGCAAAACACGGTTAATGCTTTCGGGCCCAACTGATAAATCTTGCAGGTGAAATGCCCAACTCGGCGCCCCTTCTTTTCACCTCCCGTTTGCCGAATCAATTCCGTAGATTGCTAGTGAGAACGAAATATAGCATCGAATACCTATAAATTAATACTATTAAGCTCATATTTTCTTTGTGCAGATCGCCAAGTAATCCAGCAGTACACGCCGCCAGTATGAAAAATACATCTATATAGGAAGGCTCTTTGTGCTCATAGGCCAAAGATCTTCAGCCCCGCCTCACAACCTCACAGGTATCCCCCGCTCCCGCATCCTCTGCTTGGCCTGCTGCACCGTGTATTCGCCATAGTGAAAGATGCTCGCGGCCAGCACCGCATCTGCGCCGCCGGTTTGGATGCCGTCGGCCAAGTGGTCGAGGTTACCCACGCCGCCGGATGCAATCACCGGCACAGGCACGGCGTCGCTGACGGCGCGGGTCAGCGCCAAATCAAAGCCGCTTTTGGTGCCGTCGCGGTCCATGCTGGTGAGCAATATTTCACCCGCGCCGTGTTCGGCCATTTGCGTGGCCCAGGCCACGGCGTCTAGCCCGACGTTTTTGCGGCCACCGTGGCTGTACACATCCCAGCCGGGGCCCATGGGTACGCCATGTGAATCCAGCCGCTGTTCTTCAAGCGCAGAGCGGCGTTTGGCGTCGATGGCCACCACGATGCACTGTGCACCGTATTTGGCCGAGGCATCGCGTATCACTTGCGGGTTGGCAATGGCCGCCGAGTTGAAGCTGGTTTTGTCGGCACCGGCGTTCAACAGGCGGCGCACATCGTCCACCGTGCGCACACCACCGCCCACCGTCAGCGGGATGAACACCTGCGAAGCCACAGCTTCGATGATGTGCAAAATCACGTCCCGCCCATCGCTGGTGGCGGTGATGTCAAGGAATGTAAGTTCGTCCGCGCCTTGCTCGTTGTAACGGGCGGCAATTTCCACCGGGTCACCGGCGTCGCGCAGTTCTACAAAGTTGATGCCCTTGACGACCCGTCCGGCCGTCACATCCAGACAAGGAATGATGCGTTTGGCCAGCATCTCAGCCGTTCAGCTCGTCGGCGCGGGCTTGGGCTTTCTCGAAGTCCAGGTCGCCGCTGTAAATGGCGCGGCCGCAAATCACCCCTTCCACGCCCTCGTCTTCCACCGCGCACAGGCCTTCGATGTCTTTCATATTCGACAAGCCGCCCGAGGCGATGACGGGGATGGTGAGGGCTTGCGCCAACTTGACGGTGGCGTCGATGTTGATGCCGCTCAGCATGCCGTCGCGGCCAATGTCGGTGTAGATGATGGACTCCACGCCGTAGTCCTCAAACTTCTTCGCCAAGTCCACCACCTCGTGGCCGGTGAGTTTGCTCCAGCCGTCGGTGGCCACTTTGCCGTCTTTGGCGTCCAGCCCGACGATGATGTGGCCGCCAAACGCGCTGCAAGCGTCTTTCAAAAAGCCAGGGTTCTTCACAGCTGCGGTGCCAATGATGATGTAGCGGATGCCGCCGTCGATGTATTTTTCAATGGTGTCCAGGTCGCGGATGCCGCCACCGAGTTGCACCGGAATGTCGTCGCCCACCGCCTTCAAAATGCTGCGGATGGCGCTGAAGTTTTGCGGCTTGCCTGCAAACGCGCCGTTCAGGTCCACCAAGTGCAAACGCCGCGCACCTTTGTTCACCCACTGCAAGGCCATGTCGGCGGGGTCTTCGCTGAAAACGGTGGATTGGTCCATGTCGCCCTGAACCAGGCGAACGCAATGGCCGTCTTTGAGGTCAATGGCGGGGATGAGGAGCATGGTTAAAGATTGGCGTAAAGCCCAGTGAAAGGTATATCAGGGAGACCAAGACAAAAAATTTCGGTAGAGGCTAAGGCCAAGGTCGGCACTTTTTTCCGGGTGAAATTGGGTAGCAAAAATATTACCTCGGGCAAGCACTGAGGTAAAGCTTTGGCCGTAATCGCTTACCCCTGCAGTGTGGTGCGCATCTAACGGGCGGGCATAAAAACTGTGTACAAAGTAGAAATAGCTGTTGTCAGGGATGCCTTGCCACAGGGGATGGGCCTGGGTTTGGGTCACCTGGTTCCAGCCCATTTGCGGCACCTTGAAGCGGCTGCCATCGGCTTGCAAGCGGCCAGCCAGGTCAAACTTGACCACCTCGCCAGGGATGATCCCAAGGCTGGCTGTGCCGCCCTTGCCGCCTTCGGCGCTGTGGTCAAGCAGCATTTGCATGCCCACGCACACGCCAAACAAGGGCTTGTGGGCAGCAGCGTCCAGCACGGCGGGCAAGAGGCCAGAGTCGTGCAGCTCACGCATACAGTCACGCATAGCGCCTTGCCCGGGCAAGACCACGCGTTCGGCGGCCAATACTTCATCGGGTTTGGCGGTGATGACCACGTTCACATCCGTGCCCTGCGCCGCAGCCATGACGGCTTGCGCCACCGAGCGCAAATTGCCCATGCCGTAATCGATGACCGCAACGGTTGACATAAAAAACTACAAAGACCCTTTGGTGGAAGGAATCACACCCTCAGAGCGGGGGTCGATTTCCAAAGCAAAACGCAGCGCACGGGCAAAGGCCTTGAACACCGTCTCGGCTTGGTGGTGGGCGTTCTCGCCGCGCAGGTTGTCAATGTGCAAGGTAACAAACGCATGGTTCACAAAGCCTTGGAAAAACTCATAAGCCAGTTGTGAGTCAAACTGACCAATGCTGCCGCTCTTGAACGGCACATGCATCTCCAAGCCAGGGCGGCCGGAGAAGTCCACCACCACGCGGCTCAAGGCTTCGTCCAGCGGAACATAAGCGTGGCCGTAGCGGCGAATGCCTTTTTTGTCACCCACCGCTTTGGCTACCGCTTGGCCCAAGGTGATGCCCACGTCTTCCACCGTGTGGTGGCCGTCGATGTGCAAATCGCCTTTGGCGTGAATCTTCAAGTCGATCAGGCCGTGACGGGCGATTTGGTCCAGCATGTGGTCGAAGAAACCAATGCCGGTGGACAAGTCGGACTCTCCTGTGCCGTCTAAGTTGACGCGAACTTGGATTTGGGTTTCCTTGGTGTCGCGGCTCACTTCTGCAATACGTGGTGTCATGGTGGCTTTCAAATTGAGGCTGGTGCCAAGGGCGTCCAAAGTTCAGTTAAGGCGGCAAGCAATTGGTCGTTCTCTTGTGGCGTGCCCACCGAGGGGCGTAAACAGCGGCGCAACAAGGGGTGCATTTTAGAAACGTTCTTGACCAAAATGCCGCGCTCACGCAAGCCTTCAAACAAGCGGGTGGCGATGTCCTCGGCTCCCTCAAAGCGCACCAGCAGCATATTGGCTTGGCTGGGAAAAACCTTCACGCCTTGAAGTTTGCCTAAAGCGGCGCTGACTCGTTCGCGTTCTGAGCGGATGGCTTGCGCTTGCGCTTGGAAAACCGGCTGATGCTCCAGCGCAAACAAGGCACATTCGGCGTTGAGCACGCTGATGTTGTAGGGCGGGCGGATTTTGTCGATCTGGGCAATCACCTCGGCGCGGCCCACCATATAACCAATGCGAACACCCGCCAAACCAAACTTGGACAAAGTGCGCATCAGCAGCACTTGGGCGTTGGCGGCAGGGTCGCGGCGAATCTCGTCCCACCACGTTAGGGACGAAAACGGCTGGTAGGCCTCGTCTAACACCACCCATCCGCCATAAGCGCTGACTTGGGCGATAAGGCGGCGAATCACCGCCGCATCCCACAAATTGGCTGAAGGGTTGTTGGGGTAAGCCAAATACACGATGGCGGGTTGGTGCTGGGCGATGGCGGCCGACATGGCGGCTTCGTCCAACTCGAAGTCAGCGGTCAAGCTGACCGGCACATAGGTCAAGCCCTGTAAATGGCTGCTGAGGGCATACATGACAAAGCCAGGCTCCGGGGCCAAAGCCACCGCACCAGGTGCTTGGCAGGCCAGGGAAAGCAAAGAAATCAGCTCGTCAGAGCCATTGCCCAGCATCAGCGCGAAGCCAGCAGGCATATCTATATAGTGTTCAAGCGCGGTCTTCAGGTCTTCGGTGCGTTGGCTGGGGTAGCGGTTCAGGGCCACTGCGCCCAAACGTGCTCCCAGCTTGGCTTGCAAATCGGGCGAGAGGGTGTAGGGGTTCTCCATCGCATCGAGCTTGACCATGCCTGCGGCGGGCTGGACCACGTATGCGCTCATGGCCTGGATGTCAGAACGGATGAAATTCAATGGGCTCATGAGGTCGGACAAATTATAGTCACCCAGTAGTTGTAAGCTTTTAACCTTTCCAAGGAGTTTTTTATGAAGAAACCATCCATGTTTTCCCGTGCAGCTCTTTGGGCAGGGGTTTTAGCGATCCCTTTGCTGAATGCTTGCGGCAGTATCGGCACGTTGGAGTGGTCGTCCGCCGATGCTGGTTACACCGCCTTGTTTGATGGCAGCGACTTGAACCAATGGAAGCCGGTGGGTAATGCCAACTGGCGGCTGCAAGATGGTTTGCTGCTGGCCGATTTGGGCAGCGGGTTTTTGGTGACCCGCCAAAACTACCAAGACTTCCAGCTCAAGGTTGACTTTTGGGTTGACCCATCAGCCAACAGCGGGATTTATGTCCGCCTCACCGATTTACAAAATATCACCGCAACCAACGCCTACGAGGTCAATATTTACGACCAACGACCTGATCCCAGTTACGGCACCGGCGCCATTGTGGACGTGGCCAAGGTCTCACCCATGCCCAAAGCTGGCGGTCAATGGAATAGCTACGACATCACTTTCAAAGGTGACCGCATGGTGGTTTACCTCAATGGTGAGAAAACCGTGGAAGCCCGTGACAGCCGCTTGAGCGCAGCTGGCCCCATCGCCTTGCAATACGAAAAAGGCGTGGTCAGGTTTAGGAATGTCCGTATCAAGGCTTTGTGAATGGAACCAAGCAAGACCTGACGGCGCATTTGCCCCATGCGCCAGGGGTCTATGTCTTTTGGGGTGACAGCAGCCTGCCTTTGTACATTGGCAAAAGTGTGGACATCCGCAGCAGGGTGATGTCCCACTTTCGCCAACCCGATGAGGCGCGTATGTTGGCGCAAACCCGTCGCATCGAGTGTTTGCCCACAGCCGGCGAAATGGGCGCTTTGCTTTTAGAGTCGCGTCTGATCAAAACCCGCCAACCCTTGTTCAATCAGCGGCTGCGCCGTACCAAGCACCTGCACTCTTGGCGGCTCAGCGAAGAAGCCGCCGGTATCGCGAACGACCTTGTCAGCAGCGCTGAGGTGGTGCATGGCCAAACCCAAGGCCTGTTTGGCCTGTTTGCTTCGCGCCATGCGGCACAAGAAAAACTGCGAGCCTTGGCTGCGGAGCACAAATTGTGTTTGGCCACACTAGGCTTGGAGAAAACCACAACCCGTGGTTGCTTTGGTTTGCAGCTTCGCCAGTGCGATGGGGTGTGCGTGGGCAAAGAGCCACGAGCAGACCATGACGAACGCTTGCGCACCGCCTTGCAACAACTGCAAGTCCATGTGTGGCCTTACGCCACGGCCATCGATGTGGTGGAGCAGTCAGGCGACTGGGTGCAAAAACACCGCGTCCTGAACTGGTCTTATTTAGGGACTTGGTGTTCCAAGGGGACGGCGATGGAGTCGCCACAAAGCGCTGAGACCGCAAGCTTCGATGCCGATACTTACGCGATTTTGGTCAAACCGCTTTTAAAGGGCGAAGCCCGGGTGGAGGCCGTGGCTTAGTCGCCTAAGGCAAAAGCCGACAGCGTGGTTTCCATCACACGGTCGGAAAATACTTTGCGGCCCACAGAGTTTCCTGCGGCACCGGCCACCGTCATCAGTGGCAACAAATGCTCTTCGGCACGGGGCGGATGGCAGTCACGGGCATAGGGGGCTTGGGTCCAGGCTGCCAGCAATTGGTCACGCTCTTGGGGCTCAGCCTGCACCGCTTGGGTGAGCCAATCGTCAAACACATCCGAAATAGGCGCATACTGCGGGTTGCCATAGGCCCGCATATTGTGAAAGCTCATGCCGCTGCCAATGATGAGAACGTCCTCGTCACGCAAGGCTTGCAAGGCACGACCTGTGTGGAGATGATGGGCTGGGTCCAACGAGGTGTGCAATGACAGTTGCACCACCGGAATATTTGCATCAGGAAACATCAACTTCATAGGTATGAACACGCCATGGTCAAAACCACGCTGGGCGTCTAGTTCAGCAGGAATGCCTTGCGCTTGCAATAAATCGACAATTCTCGCTGCCAAGGCAGGGGCACCGGGTGCGGGGTATTTCAGTTTGTAGGTATGTGGTGGGAAGCCGTGGTAGTCGTAAATCAGGTCTGGCTGAGCGCCACTGGTGACAGTGATGTGCGGCTCCAGCCAATGCGCAGACACCAACACAATCGCCTTGGGTTGACGCGGCAGCGTGCTGGCAGCGGTTTTCAGGAAGTGCGCCATGCGGTCCCAGGCGTCGATGGGGTTCCAGTCCATGAAAAAACACGGGCCACCGCCGTGCGGAACAAACCAAGTAGGCATGCGGGTGGAGCTTGTGTTCAAGTTGTTCATTCGGGCATTAGAACCAGTCGTACTTACGCCAAAGTTTCCAAAGTAACTTGCATGGCGATAATTCCCTATGCTCTCTTTGCTGACAAACCGAATCAAAGCTTGGGCGAAAAGCCTAAAACGCGATGTGATGACGCTGTGGTTTGTGCTCAAGCACCCCCAAGCCCCTTGGTATGCCCGTGCCTTGGCCGCTCTGCTGACCGCTTATGCGCTCAGCCCCATTGACCTCATTCCTGACTTCATACCTGTCTTGGGTTACCTGGACGACCTGATCATTGTGCCGGTGGGCATTTGGCTGCTGCTGAAAATCATCCCCGCTCAGGTACTGGATGAATGCAGAAACCAAGCCGACGAATGGTTTAGTCAAGACAAGCAAAAACCACGCAGCTGGGTGGGTTTGACCCTGATCCTCAGTTTGTGGGGCTTGGCTGCTTGGTTGACTTATTCCGCCGTGACAAACTAATTTCATTTAGACCATCGCTTAAAGCCATACCCTCTATGGTTTTTTGCCGTTTGTGGCAATAATTAAAAAGCCCCGTCTGGATGGGGCTTTTTTTTAATCAATCTGATCCAAGCTTAGTTCGTCAATTTTCATATAGAAGTCTGTTGTACCCTTTAGGCTCTTACACTTTAAGTAAGTATCTTTTGATTTGATTGTTACAGTCACACCCGCTTCTTTCTTTCCTTTTACATCTTGGGTATAAACGGTGTATGCGGTGTCTGACTTTCTAAACTGCAACTCTTGTATCAAGCTTTGTTCTGCAGAGCTGTAAAGTCTATTTGATTTAAATGATTTTTTTGGATGCACATTTTTTTCTGGATAAACCATATCTAATTTCTCTGGAGTTCCAAATCTGTACTGCATCCAACCCTTTTCACTATCTAGATCTTTAGATCCACAAACTGATAGTATTTTTTTTCCAATCTCACAGCTTAATATGTTCATCTCCTCCGGAACACATAACGTTTGAGCTTGAGCTCCTATTGAAGTTAAGAAGAGCGTTGTGAAGAGAATTTTTTTGCGCATTAGAAGTCCTTTTTCATTTGTGTTGATTTCTTTAAACAAAAAGATACGGCTTGACAATAAAAATTAAAGTTATTTTCCATCTAAACAAAGAAGAGTAACCTTACATATTCACTTGTATTAATACCTTTTTCTACTTTATTCCAATTTTATTTTTTCGTAGCAAGGATTGGGAACTTGGCGCTTATGCTCTCCTCTTCTTTTATCCAGTCCTTTTCATGTAGCTCAACTCTCTTCGAATGCTAAGGTGGTTATTGATTTCAGCTTCGACCCCGCAGACGTGCAAAAGAAAATCACTCCACTGTAACGGAGTGACTTTGCTCCGTTTTTCTTGATTTATCTGATACTTTTGTTTTAATTCAGACACCCTCAGAGCGCTTTTTTTTTGCTACCACGCTCTAAATGCGGGTCTAGAGTGAGGCTTCGGCTTCCCTCGTGAACTCGGTACGGACCAGATTTTTTACCCTTGCTTTCGTACTCTAAAGAGTCGTTGACGATAGGTAGCTGAAACTGAACCGTTAGTTGGTGTGTCTTGGTGTCTAGCAATTTAACATCAATTCCAGTTAGCAAACCTTCAAGAAACGCTCTCTTTTGCTGAGGCGTGAATTTCTTTTGTTCGGCGATTTGCTTCTTAAACATCCCTACCCAATCAACCCATTTTTGGTGTCGAGCTACTCCATCGATTTCATCCTGAAGCAACTCAACTTGAGCTTCAGTTGAGGTTCTTTCATCGGTGATGTTTGCTTTGATCATTGGGTACTGATCCAAACTTACCCGCTCCAAAATTCGATTGGTTTCAACCAGCACAAGCGCCTCATTGAGTTTCAAGATCTGCTTTTTCAGATCCTTGATCTTCAGTTTCGCAACTTTCAACTGTGTGTCATCAAGACGCGCTTTACCTAATTCCGCGTGGGTTTTTTTCTTGACCTGTTCTTTGAGGATGACACTTTTGCTCATCACACTAATCACCGTATCCCAGACAACATCATCAGTCTCGGATAGGTTTAGTGAACGGGTCATCTGACAGACTCGACCACGCTTCCACTTATCCGCTTCAGCGATCTTGGTCTTACCCCAATCTCTCATCTTTTTAGGACAGTAGTAGACCTGCTTTCCTACACTTGAGCGAGTTTCACCGCTCATTAATTTTCCACAATGCGCACAACGGATTAAGCCCGTCAACAAGTAGAAGTGCTTCTGTGGGTTTTCACTGGATCGTCGCTCTTTATGGCGCTTCTTGGTAGCCTCAACCTTCTTCCACAAAGCGCTGGAGAGAATCCTAGGACACTCGACACGAATCGATTCACCCGATCGTTTGTCGTTGTACTCCCAATAGCCCAAATAGTGAGTGTTACGAAGCAAGGCTTGAATAGAACCCAAAGCCCAACCCTTACCCATTCTTCTTGGCTTCACGCCGTTTGAATCGAGCAAAACCTTAATGTCGATGGTCGGCGTTTGGTTGGCGTACTCAGTAAAAATCCGACTCACCCACTCAGACTCTTCCTTGTTAACCACCAAGTGTTTCTTCTCAACGGAATACCCAAATGGTGGCGGTCCACCCAACCAAAAACCTTGCTTAACACGAGCCAACTTTCCTAAGCGTGTACGTTCTGCCCGTTGAGCGTTATCGAGCTGTCCCATCGCATCCATAACTGATTTAAAAAATTGGTCAGATGGGTTAGCCAGCTCGTAAGTACTGTCTTTGGTGTAAAGGGTCACTCCATTTCGACTACAAGCAATTCGAAACGCTGATGAAACGCTGTCTTGTCTTGACAACCTTGACTGGTCATAAACAAAGAGGTGCTTGATTTCACCCGCCACAATTTTGTTGTAAACCTGAGAAAGTACGGGGCGCTTAGCAATCTCTTCGTGATTGGAAGACTTACCGCCCTCATTCCAAAGGATGGGGGTAAAGCCCAATTCCTTAGCCTTCTTAGCACCCATTTCAGCTTGGAAGTCGAGCGACATTCCCTCGTCAGCTTGGACTGCTGTGGACACCCGTGTGTAAATGTGAAGAGTGGTTGACAGATCTTCACCCTTCGCTGTCTTTTGAGTCGCCAACTGTCGCTCCTTATTTTGGTTTTAAGCGTATCTTAAAAAAATGTTGCTACTGTTGAATGCGACATCGTGACCCCGTGGGTTCGGTCAAGCCACTTCGAGATTCGGCGAAGGCTCATTCCACGTCTTCGCATCACTTTCATTTGTTTGATGATTGCTTGCTGATCAGGATCGGGAATCAGCTTCTCTTGATCAACGGTGAACCCAAACCGAGTGAACCCACCAAGAAACTTTCCTTCAGTCTTCTGAGTTTGCTTAACCTCACGTATCCTTGTAGCGATACGCTCACGCTCAAAGGTTGCGAAGGCGGAAAGGATCGTAAAGATCACTGAGCCGATTCCATCATTGGTGACGTCGCCGCCGAGATCAATGAAGTGAACCGAGACGCCTCGCTGTTTTAGCTCGTGGAGCGTGTTGAGGGCGTTCCTTGTGTTGCGAAAGGCTCGATCAAGTTTAGAGAAGACGAGGACATCACCACGCTGAAGACTAGCGAACAACTTAGCGCCCTCTGGACGCTTTTCGAACTCAAGGCTCCCGCTGACCCCTTTTTCGGTGATGAGGTTCTCGCTAGGAATGCTGTAACCCTTCAACTCCGAGTAGGACTTGATCTGGCGGAGCTGGGTCTCTAGGCTGTCGCCTTCATTGGCTTGCTGAAGGGTACTGACACGAACATAACCATAGGTATTCATAATAGCTCCATAAATCTCAATTTATGAAACAATTATAGTTAATTTCTTCTTTAAAATCAAGGACTTTTTTGACTTTCCGTAAAGACCGTCTCAGGGCGAACTTTACAGTCGTTCGGCTCGCTGTAGCGAGGTTTACGACCCTGATAGCCTCAAGGGGGCGGGCGCTAAAAACAGGAAGCAAGAAATCAAAAGAAAAACAGATGCGTCGGGGCTAGAAACAACCACTAACTAGCTCACACAAATTAAACTGAGAAGTAAATATAAAAGAGAAAAAATGAGCAACGCAACCAACCTTTCATCATTCATCTGGTCAGTAGCTGACCTACTCAGAGGTAGCTACAGACAATCAGACTACGGTAAGGTAATCCTTCCTTTTACGGTTCTGCGTCGCTTGGACTGTATTCTTGAGCCGACGAAGGATCGGGTGCTTGAAGAGTTCAAAAAGCGCACAAGTGAAGGTGTAGACCCAACACCCTTCCTGACTCGTATCGCCAAGCAAACTTTTTACAATTCATCACCTCTCGATTTGAGCAAGGCGTTAGCAGAGCCAACCCACACCCGTTCAAATCTTTTGAGCTACATCAACGGCTTCTCTAGCAACATTGGCGATATTTTTGAGAAATATGAGTTTGATGATCAGATAGACAAACTCGCTAACGCAGACCTTCTTTACCTAGTCAGCAAAAAATTTACTGAGATTGATCTTCACCCTGATCATGTCAGCAACGCAGACATGGGGCTAATCTTTGAAGAGTTGATTCGGAAGTTTGCTGAACTCTCTAACGAGACCGCAGGTGAACACTTCACGCCACGTGAAGTTATCCGTTTGATGGTGGACTTACTTTTCCACGGCGATAACGAAGCATTAGTTAAGCCTGGAGTGATACGCACTCTGTATGACCCAACCGCAGGTACTGGCGGTATGTTGTCCATCGCAGAAGAATATTTAACTGGGGCTAATGGTTTAAACCCTGACGCAACTTTGATTGTCAGTGGACAAGAGTTAAATCCCGAATCCTACGCAATCTGTAAAGGTGACATGCTCATCAAGGGACAGGATGTCAGCAATATTAAGTTTGGCGACACGTTAAAAAACGATGGACATGCGGGAGCAAAGTTTGACTATGGGCTATCTAATCCACCATTTGGAGTTGAGTGGAAAAAGTCTGAAAAAGAAGTAAAAGAAGAACATGAGCGACTTGGGTTTGCTGGTCGTTTTGGTCCAGGTCTTCCGAGGATATCGGATGGAAGTTTGCTCTTCTTGCTTCACCTAATTAGCAAAATGCGTGAGCCAGAAAAAGGGGGTGGACGTATAGCTATTGTTTTAAATGGTTCGCCGCTGTTCACTGGTGGGGCTGGTTCTGGCGAAAGTGAAATACGCAAGTGGGTAATTGAACAAGACTTGCTTGAAGCGATCATAGGGTTACCCACCGACATGTTCTACAACACGGGTATATCAACCTACATTTGGGTCTTGTCTAATCACAAGACTAAGAAGCGAAAGGGAAAAATTCAACTCATAAACGCAAGTGATTTTTTTCAGAAAATGAGAAAAACACTTGGACATAAACGAAAACAATTAGGCGATAGTGACATAGAACGAATCATCAAACTATATGAATTATTCGAAGAAAATGAAAACTCGAAGATTTTTGACTACAGAGAGTTCGGCTATACAACACTCACTGTAGAACGCCCTTTACGTGATCAAGAAGGAAAAATTGTTTTTTCAACAAAAGGTAAAACAAAAGGAAAGCCCTTAGCAAATAGTAATTTACGTGATACTGAAAATGTCCCACTGAAAGAAGATGTCGAGGAATACTTCATTCGAGAAGTATCAACACATGCGCCTGACGCTTGGATAGACCATGAAAAAACTAAGGTCGGGTTTGAAATTCCATTTAACCGCCACTTCTACGTCTTCAAGCCGCCACGACAACTTTCTGAAATTGATGCTGAATTGAAAGAATCTACCAACAAAATCCTTGAAATGATCCAAGGGCTGTCCGCATGAGCTTTCCACGTTATCCGGAATATAAAGAAACTAATGTAGAGTGGCTTGGAAAAGTACCTAATCATTGGGATGTGATCAGCATTCGGAGACTATCACCTGTTCAACGAGGAGCGTCACCAAGACCAATTGATGATCCAAAATTCTTTGATGAGAATGGCGAGTACTCTTGGGTCAGAATAGCCGACGTTTCAGCCTCAAATGGTTTTTTGGAGAATACACCTCAGAAATTATCAGATCTGGGAAGTTCTCTTAGCGTCAAACTAGAACCAAATAATCTTTTTGTGAGTATCGCTGGAACTGTTGGGAAACCTTGTATCACCAA
>CAMCWS010000133.1 GCA_945882755.1 Bordetella parapertussis
GAAGCCTTCAACCAAGCCGCCATGGAAGCTCAGTTGCGTGTTGCCGGCCAGCCCCGCATCAGCGAAAAAGAACAAGCGCCTGAAGGTGAAATGGCATTTGACGCCATCTTCGAGGTGTACCCCGAAGTGAAGATGCAAGACTTGGCGCAGGTCACCATTGACAAACTCAAGGCGGATGTCACTGACGAAGCCATCGACAAAACCGTTGAAATTTTGCGCAAACAACGCCGCACCTATGCCCAGCGTTCGCTTGACTCCGCGGCTGAGACCGACGACCGCGTGACGGTGGATTTCGAAGGCAAGATCGACGGTGAGCCTTTTGATGGTGGCCGTGCCCAAGATTTCCAGTTTGCGGTGGGCGAAGGCCAGATGCTGCAAGAGTTTGAAGCTGCGGTCAAAGGCATGAAGGTCGGCGAGAGCAAAACTTTCCCCTTGGCTTTCCCCCCCGATTACCAAGGCCGTGAAGTGGCCGGTAAAACCGCCGACTTCATGGTGACCTTGAAAAAGCTCGAAGCCAGCCATTTGCCTGAAGTGACCGACGAATTGGCCAAGTCGCTTGGTGCAGCGGACGCCACTGTTGAAGGTTTGCGTGCAGACATCCGTGGCAACTTAGAGCGTGAAGTGAAGTTCCGTTTGCTGGGCCGCAATAAACAAGCCGCATTGGACGCATTGGTTGACAACGCCGAACTGGATTTGCCCAACTCCATAGTGCAAGCTGAGCTTGACCGCATGGTGCAAGGCGCTCGTGAAGAACTGAAACAACGCGGCATCAAAGACGCTGACAAAGCGCCTATCCCCGAAGATGTGTTCAAGCCGCAAGCAGAGCGCCGTGTGCGCATGGGCTTGGTGGTCTCGGAGTTGGTGCGTCAGCATGGCTTGCAAGCCACCCCAGACCAAATCAAAGCCCATGTGGAAGAACTCTCTGCCAGCTATGAAAAGCCTATCGAGGTGCAGCGTTGGTATTACAGTGACAACCGCCGCATGGCCGAAGTTGAAGGCATTGTGATAGAGCAAAACGTCACCAACTACGTCTTCTCGCTGGTCAAAGTCAATGAGAAAGCCATCACCTTTGATGAATTAATGGGACAACAAGCCTAAATAGGCTGGAGAAACGCAATGAGCGCATTAGACACACAAGCGCTGGGCATGGTCCCAGTTGTCATCGAGACCAGCGGTCGGGGCGAACGTGCTTACGACATTTATTCGCGTTTGTTGCGTGAGCGGGTCATTTTTTTGGTAGGTCCCGTGAACGACCATACGGCGAATTTGATCGTCGCGCAGTTGCTTTTTTTGGAGAGTGAAAATCCTGACAAGGATATTTCCCTCTACCTCAACTCACCCGGCGGCTCGGTCAGTGCAGGCATGGCGATTTACGACACCATGAACTTCATCAAGCCATCGGTCTCTACCTTGTGCATTGGCATGGCTGCCAGCATGGGTGCTTTCTTGCTCGCAGCTGGTGCCAAGGGCAAACGCTTTTCTCTGCCCAACTCCAAGGTCATGATTCACCAACCCTTGGGCGGCACACAAGGCCAAGCCACCGAAATTGAAATTGCAGCCCGCGAAATTTTGAAAACCCGTGAGCGCTTGAACCAGTTGCTGTCCGAGAACACGGGGCAACCTTTGTCGCGCATTGAAGTCGATACCGAGCGCGATTACTACCTCACCGCAGATGAGGCCAAGGCCTATGGTTTGGTCGATGATGTGATTGCCAAGCGGCCCTGATGCTTTTGAGTATCATTGGCAGATCAACCTAACGCAGAGACCGAATGGCCGACAAAAAAGGTACTTCCAGCGAAAAAACGCTTTACTGCTCTTTTTGCGGCAAAAGCCAGCATGAAGTCAAAAAACTCATTGCTGGCCCCTCTGTTTTTATCTGTGATGAATGCATCGATTTGTGCAATGACATCATTCGCGATGAGTTGCCGCCTGAGGCTGCGACCATCCGCGAAGGGCGGGGCGATTTGCCCAGTCCCTTGGATATCAAAAACAACCTCGACAACTATGTGATCGGCCAAGAACCGGCCAAGCGTGCCTTGGCTGTGGCGGTTTACAACCACTACAAGCGCCTTCAGCACAAAGAAACTGCCAAAAAAGACGAGGTCGAATTGACCAAGTCCAACATTTTGCTGATTGGTCCAACAGGTTCTGGCAAAACCTTGCTGGCGCAAACCTTGGCCCGTATGCTCAATGTGCCTTTCGTCATGTCTGACGCCACCACCTTGACCGAAGCCGGTTATGTGGGCGAAGACGTGGAGAACATCATCCAAAAGCTGCTGCAAAACTGCAATTACGACGTTGAACGGGCGCAGCGCGGTATTGTTTACATCGATGAAATAGACAAAATTTCCCGCAAATCTGATAACCCCTCCATCACCCGCGACGTGTCCGGCGAGGGCGTGCAGCAGGCTTTGCTCAAACTTATTGAGGGCACCATGGCGAGCGTTCCACCCCAAGGTGGTCGCAAACACCCCAACCAAGATTTCCTGCAGGTGGACACCACCAATATCTTGTTCATTTGTGGCGGGGCTTTTGCTGGCTTGGAAAAAGTCATTGAAAACCGCACAGAGCGCTCTGGCATTGGCTTTAGCGCTGTGGTCAAGACTAAAGAAGAACGCAGTCTGTCCGATATGTTTGGACAGGTTGAGCCCGAGGATTTGATCAAATTTGGCCTGATCCCCGAGCTTGTAGGGCGTTTGCCTGTGGTGGCCACCCTCAGTGAACTCACTGAAGATGCACTCATGCAAATTCTCACGGAACCCAAAAATGCGCTGGTCAAGCAATACAACAAACTGTTTGGCATGGAAGGCGTTGAACTGGAGATACGACCCTCCGCACTCAAAGCGATTGCCAAAAAAGCCTTGGCCCGTAAAACCGGCGCACGTGGATTGCGTTCTATCCTTGAACAATCGCTGATTGACACCATGTTTGAATTGCCCAACAGCACCAATGTTGAGAAAGTGGTTGTAGAGGAATCTACGATCGAAGAAAACAAACCTCCTTTATTGGTCTACCGCGAGGCAGCCAAAAAGGCCTGAATTTCCCGCTGACCCTAGGGTTGGCTTTTTTCCAGATTGGAAGTTTGACCATGTCAGGACAAACCCCTTTACCCGCCACAGCCATTGACCTGCCCTTGTTGCCTTTGCGCGATGTGGTGGTGTTTCCGCACATGGTCATCCCGTTGTTTGTGGGTCGACCCAAGAGCATCAAAGCGCTGGAAATTGCCATGGCGGCAGACCGCAGCATTATGTTGGTCGCCCAAAAAGCGGCTGCCAAAGACGAGCCCTTGGTCACCGATATGTTCGAGGTGGGCTGCGTGTCCACCATCTTGCAAATGCTCAAATTACCCGATGGCACCGTCAAAGTGCTGGTCGAAGGCCAGCAACGCGCCATGGTCAACCGCATTGAAGATGGCGAGACTCACTTTATTTGCACCTTGACGCCTGTGTTGCCCGCCGAAGTGGGTGACCAAGACACCGAGATCGAGGCCTTGCGTCGCGCTGTGATGCAGCAGTTTGACCAGTACGTCAAACTGAACAAAAAAATCCCGCCAGAAATTCTCACCTCTATCTCTAGCATTGACGATGCCGGCCGCTTGGCTGACACGATTGCAGCACACCTGCCTTTGAAGCTTGAGAACAAACAAGCGGTGCTGGATTTGCCGCAAATTAAAGAACGCTTAGAAAACCTCTACACCCAACTTGAACGTGAAGTGGACATTTTGAACGTCGACAAGCGCATTCGTGGCCGTGTCAAACGTCAGATGGAGAAAAACCAACGCGATTTCTATTTGAACGAGCAGGTCAAGGCTATTCAAAAAGAACTGGGCGAAGGTGAAGAGGGCGCTGACATTGAAGAGATCGAGAAAAAGATCAAGGCTGCTCGCATGTCCACCGAGGCTCGCAAAAAAGCCGACAGCGAACTGAAAAAACTCAAACTCATGTCACCCATGTCGGCCGAGGCCACCGTGGTGCGCAATTACATCGACGTGTTGGTCGGTTTGCCTTGGAGCAAACGCACCAAGATCAAGCACGACTTGATGAACGCCGAGGCGGTTCTTAACGAAGACCACTACGGTCTTGAAAAAGTCAAAGACCGCATCTTGGAATATTTGGCGGTTCAGCAACGTGTGGACAAGGTCAAAGCGCCTATCTTGTGTTTGGTAGGCCCGCCTGGCGTGGGTAAAACCTCTTTGGGTCAATCCATTGCCAAGGCCACAGGACGCAAATATGTGCGTATGGCCTTGGGCGGTATGCGGGACGAGGCTGAAATCCGCGGTCATCGCCGTACCTACATCGGCGCTTTGCCCGGCAAGGTATTGCAAAACCTCTCTAAGGTGAATACCCGCAATCCTTTGTTCTTGTTGGACGAGATCGATAAACTGGGTTCCGACTTCCGCGGCGACCCCTCCAGTGCCTTGCTTGAGGTTCTTGACCCCGAACAAAACAACACTTTCAACGACCACTATGTGGAAGTGGACTTCGATTTGAGCGACGTGATGTTTGTCGCTACATCCAACTCGATGAACATCCCACCTGCGTTGTTAGACCGCATGGAAGTGATTCGCTTGTCCGGCTATACAGAGGACGAAAAAATCAATATTGCTTCTCGCTACCTGATCCCCAAGCAGTTGAAAAACAACGGCATCAAGGAAGAAGAGCTGCGCATTGAAGAGTCTGCGGTACGCGATATTGTTCGCTACTACACACGTGAAGCCGGTGTGCGTTCTTTAGAGCGTGAGATTTCCAAGATTTGCCGCAAGGTGGTTAAAGCCCTGTTGCTCAAAACCATGCAACCCATGGTGGTGGTGAACGAAGACAACTTGAATGACTTCTTGAGCGTTCGCAAGTACACCTATGGCCGTGCTGAAAAAGAAAACCAAGTCGGTCAAGTGGTGGGTTTGGCGTGGACCGAAGTCGGCGGCGATTTGCTCACCATCGAAGCAGCCATCATTCCTGGCAAAGGCAACATCACCCGCACCGGTTCTTTGGGCGATGTGATGAAAGAGTCTGTCGAGGCAGCTCGTACCGTGGTGCGCAGTCGCTCGGCGAGTTTGGGTATTCGCAGTGATGTGTTCGAGAAGTCCGACATTCACGTCCACGTGCCCGACGGTGCTACACCCAAAGATGGCCCCAGTGCAGGTGCTGCTATTACCTTGTCCATCGTGTCTGCGCTCACAGGCATCCCTGTGCGAAGCGATGTGGCGATGACGGGTGAAATCACCTTGCGTGGTGAAGTGACTGAGATTGGCGGCTTGAAGGAAAAATTGCTGGCTGCTTTGCGCGGCGGCATCAAAACCGTCTTGATTCCTGAGCAAAACGTCAAAGATTTGCAGGAAATTCCTGACAACGTCAAAGCCAATCTGGAGATCATTCCGGTTCGCTGGATTGACAAGGTGCTTGAAGTTGCCTTGGAACGCATCCCGACGCCCTTGCCTTTGGATGAGCCCGAAGTCGTTGCTGCAACACCTGCCGCTGAAGTGGCGACAGTTGCTGTTAAACATTAAGCGTGGCGGCGTAAAAATGGCGCATTTTTCCGCTATACTTTGCGCCTCATGCGGGAATAGCTCAGTTGGTAGAGCGCAACCTTGCCAAGGTTGAGGTCGCGAGTTCGAGCCTCGTTTCCCGCTCCATGTATGAAAAAGGGAAGCCTAAAGCTTCCCTTTTTTCTCTGTACACGGCGCGATAGCAAAGCGGTTATGCACCGGATTGCAAATCCGTGTAGGTCGGTTCGACTCCGGCTCGCGCCTCCATTATTTCCAGTTTTTACTTTACAAAGCCTTTAACCTTGGGCATCAGATTCAAATAAGACTTAAGCGGCAATGTAGGGCTGGAAATACCAGATACATAGGATATGAAGCCGCTCCACTCCCCGTCATTGCAGGTAATAGCTCTGATACGCAAATCTAAGTTGTCACCATATTCCTGCAAAATAGGAGCAACACCCTTTCGCAAGGTAACTTCATAATCGCCCAATATTTCAGCCTCGAGCCCAGAGCCATCAGGCGTGGCTAAAACATTCATGAATGAATCTTTTTTTCCGTTTTTTTGATTGAATATAAATACTATTTCACGCCCATCGTTAACCATCACGACTTCTACGCCAAGCGTGTCAGGATGGGTTTTTGAAAAAATATCTGATAGCTTGGAGCCGTGATTCTCGTAAGTTTTTGTATTTTGGGAATACAGAGAACCGGTGACAATCTTGTTTGAAAAATTAACGATAAGTTTGTTCATGCTGACTAATTAACTTTTGAAGAAGGATTTCTATGATGTTCTCAGAATTAATCGACAAAGTCATTGACGACTATAAAGCCGATCCAAGAAACAAAATCTTCATTGAAGAAAATGTTCTTTTGTCTGCTGCAATCGAAGAGACCGGTAACCCTGTCACAGTTGACCAATTACGTTCGGTGATTAGCCACTTTTTATCTGGCGAGATGGATGGCGACGATTATTCAATTTACGATGGTGCCATCTATGCTTGTGCGGTGGCAGCTAACAACTGCTTTGGAGACCCGGTAGCCAATGAAGATGATGATGACTACAGTGTTGACTATGAACTAAATTGGATTGAAAACAGTGATGGGTCTTTTAGCGCTGAGATTCGCCCAGCTTAAGTCAGGGGTGCCAGATGGGCATTTGTTGGGACCTTTGTAAACCGCGTCAATAGCGGTTGTAGATTTCCAGCGCTTTCAGCATAGATTTTTCTTTTTCGATGATGGGAATCATTTTGGATTCTTTGTCATCGTATTGCTTGAGCAGGGCAATGATTTTCTCTGCGTGGCTCGCAGGCACCACCACCACGCCATCTGAGTCGCCCACGATGTAGTCGCCTGGGTTGACCATCACATCGCCACATTTCACAGGAACTTGTTTTTCGGCACCCACCATTCTGCCCACTGAGGTGGCGGGTGTGATGCGACGCGACCACACGGGGAAACCCATGCGCTTCAATTCCGCCACATCACGCACCGAGCCATCAATGACGGCACCTGCCAATTTGCGTACTTTGGCGGTGGTGCCCATCAAATTACCCATGGCGGCAATGTCGATACCGTCTTGCATCACATACACCAGCACAGAACCTTCCGGCGCTTGATCCAAAATTTCTAAAGCAGTGTTGGGGTATTTGCGTGTGTCGTTTTTGAGCACTGGACGCAGCACCGCAGTGACGGCTCTGCCAACGACCCGTGCCTCGAAGATGGGTTTCATATCAGCAGACATCCAACCTCTGGCACCCGTGGCTTCTTCGATGGCGTCTGCAATATTGCCAGTGCTGTTTTCTGGCAATGAAAGTGCTTTGATGATGTCTGCTTCAGACATGGCTGCAAATACAGGTGTCCAGTTAAGGCACAAGACCAAGCTGCAAAGTTGGAAAAAACGTTTCATGCGCGATGTCTCCCTGTACGAGTTTTGAATCCAAGTTTGATGGTACAAGATTTGCTAATTCAGACCTATGTCTACCTTCACGCAGACCCACTCACCAACGCTTGCGCCTTCGCCGCAGTGCCAGACCTGTCTTTACCTGATGCCTTCTGAATCTTCACGCACAGGTTTGCGCTGCGGGCATCAGTATTTCAAAAGTCCTGTGCTGATGCGCAAGTTTTTGCAGATGAAGCATTTCGCAGAAGTTAAACCCATGAACGCTTGCGAATCGTGGCAAGCTACAGACCAAATCAGTGCAGATCATGCACCTTAAAGCCTTGGATGCACAAAGTCTGTGCAGAAAAAATCCTACCGCTTACTCACATATACCCATGAAACACCCCAATCAGAGATAGAGTCGCAAGAAAATCCATGCTCAAATGCAATTTGTTTTATAACAATCTGAGCAGTGATGAAGCGATTGTGGTTTTTCTTAATGACGCTGTTTTGTTTTGCAGTTTCGCAAGCGGCGGCGAATCCTTTGGCCCTAGAGTCAGCTTATTTGGTTTCACCAAGCGAGGATATTCAACTTGCAGAAGTCGCATCATTTCCCAATGACGCATTCAAACACTTTCATAAAGATCTGCGCTTAGGGTTTGTAGAAAATCCTGTTTGGATCAAGCTACGCATAAAGCCTCAGCCGACCACAAGCGCTGAGGCTGCTTCCGTTATTGGGTCTGACAGTTCTGTCGTGTTGAGAACAGGCTTGTTAGCACTGGACAGTATCGAGTTGTATGAGCAGGTTGACGGTGAATGGGTCAAACAGCACCGAGGGGACAAGGTCAAGCAAAAATACAAAAGCTGTCAGGATGATTTCCATTGCTTTGAACTGCGTTCAGATCCCAAGCTTCCCATAGACCTTTACCTGAAAATTCAAACCACCACCATCACCACAGTCGTTCTGGAAGCTGTGACGGTGAGAGATTTACCCGCCTTGGTTGCTAACCGCATGGTCACCCTTGTGAGCACTTTGGCGGTGGCCACCTCCTTGCTTGTGATTGGACTTTTGTTTTTCGTGATTGAGCGTTCAAGCTTGGTGGCGACATTTTGTGCTTATCAAATATCTGTGGTGTTGTTGACTTTGTTGAGTACGGGGCTGGTCGGCAGAATGTTTGAGAGCACTTCGCCAGAGTTGGTCAACACCCTGAATCAATACCTGCTGAGCATCCGCGCCATATTCAGTGTGCTTCTAGGCTATGTTTTATTGCAACCCTACAAGTTACACCCCTATTACCAAAAAGCGATGTGGTTGTTAGCAGGCTTGTGTTTGGTTTCGATGTATTGCGTTGTCAGCGATCAATTTTCTAATGCGAGTCGTTTGAACATAGCGATTCATGTAATTTGTTTTTTGGTGCAAATTTTTGGAGCGGCAACAGCTGAAAATATTTCAAAACTGCTGCGTTGGATCACCTTAATTGGCTATGTGATTTTTGAAATTATTTTGGTAGGAAGTATTTTGACGGCTTTCAACCTTTACCCAGAGATATCTCAATCTACTCCGCTGTTCATGCAAAGTTTGGGTGATTGGCGGTTGAATGGTGGTCGGGTGGGGATGTTTTTATTTGCGATTTTAATTATTCAGGTATTTGACCGCCGCAGAATCAGCAACGAGACCCTGCAAGAGTTCAAGCTTGAAGCGGCCCAATCCATTGCCCAGCGTGAGCGTTTGATAGAACGGCAAAGCATGATCGACATGCTGACCCATGAGTTAAAAAATCCCCTAGGCACGATTCGCTTTGCCATTGCCAGTTTGAAACGCAATGTATCTATAGACAGCGAGTCGCTGCAAAGGGTCAAGCGAATTGACGATTCCGTCGAAAGAATGAACGAATTGATTGAGCATGTTGCCCTTTCAAACAAAATCGATCGCTTCGATACCAATCAGGTCAAAGAGTCAGTAGATGTCGCAGAACTCATAGAAGTATCTATCGGCGACTACGATGACATTAGGATCTTCAGCGTACAGGTTGAAAGCGGTTTATGTATTCCCACCAACCGTTTGATGCTGTCACTGATTTTGCAAAATTTAATCAGCAACGCCTACAAATACCATGTACCAACAGACACGGTATTGATCAAAGCCTATGTTCAAAAAAATACAGCCGTGATTGAAGTCTCAAACACGATTGATCTGCATAAATCGCCTGACACCGACAAGTTGTTTCAAGCTTATTACCGTCACAACAATGTTCAGGAACAACCTGGTATGGGCTTGGGCTTGTCGCTTTCCATGTCAGCTGCTGAAAAGATCAATGCAAAAATTGAATTTTCACAGGAAAGAAATTTGGTTGTCTTTTCTCTCAAGGTGCCTTTATGAAAACCCAACTCGCAGCTACTCTCGTGACTCAGCGTCCATCATTGCGAGTGGCAATTGTTGAAGACGACAGATTGTTGCGGCAAGAAATTGAATTGCACCTGACGGCTAACGATTTTTCTGTGGTCGGTGTGCCCAGTGCTGCTGCCTTGGATGACCTCACCCAATCAGAGCCTATCGATTTGTTCATCATTGATTTGAATTTGCCGGGTGAGGGTGGTCTGAGCTTGTGCAAAAGGCTGCGTGAGTCTTTGCCAAATGCAGGCATCGTGATCATGACTGCCCGAGTTGCTTTGCACGACCGATTGGCAGGCTACAGCCATGGTGGTGCAGATTTTTATTTGACCAAGCCCATCTCGCCAGACGAGTTGGTTTTGGTACTGCAAAACTTAGGCAAGCGAGTGAAAAAGCAGGACTCTGACAACAGCTGGAGCTTGAGTCTGAGGGACCGCTTGTTGACAGGCCCCCAAGAGGGACAGAAGTTGCGTCTCACCAACCGTGAGAAGGTGTTGCTGGTGTCCTTGAGTCACGCCAAGGAGCATATTTTGGAGTCAGGCGCTTTGTGTGATTTATTTTCTCGCGAAGACGACGAAGAGGGCATGACCAAGCACGCACTAGAGGAGTTGATTGCCCGTTTACGCAAGAAATTCAAAACGGTGCAGCAAGCCGATGCCGAGCCGGCAATCAAGTCGGTCTGGGGGGTGGGTTACCAGTTGTGCGTGCCCATCAGCTTGGTGTACTAGGCACGCACTGGGTGTTAATCAGCGGTTGACCAGCTTGGCTGGAACCATCAAGGTAATTGCAGCACCAATCACCAAAGCGGCTGCCAGCATGTACATGCCTGAGTCGGTGGAAGAGGTGAGTTGCTTGAGCCAGCCCACCAAATAGGGCGCCAAAAACCCTGCCAAGTTGGCAATGGAGTTGATGGCGGCAATACCCGCAGCAGCACCCGCACCCACCAAGAACGCGGTGGGTAAGCTCCAAAACAAGGGAATGGCAGACACGATGCCAATGCAGGCCAGTATGAGCGCCGCAAACGACAGATAGTGGTTGCCAGACAAAAGCACTGACAAAATCAAGCCTATAGAACCCATGAGCATGGGGACGACCACATGCCAACGGCGCTCACGCATCTTGTCGGCACTGCGTGCAAAGAGCAACATCGAAAAAACCGATGCAATCCATGGCAGCGAAGACAGCATGCCAATTTCAAAGTTATCTGTGACACCCATGCCTTTGATGATGGTGGGCAGCCAAAAACTCACACCATACAAACTCATGGCCATGGTGAAGTAAATAGCGCTCATGGTCCACATGCGGCCGCTTTTAAAAACCTGCATCATGGGCACATGTTCTTTGTCACTTTCTTCTTCTTCAATCCGCTTTTTTAAAAGTTCACGCTCTTCATCTTTCAACCATTTGGCGCTGGTGATGCGATCATCTAAATAGAAATACACCACCACACCAATGATCACCGAGGGAATAGCCTCAAGGAAAAACATCCATTGCCAGCCGTGTAAGCCGCTGACCTGATCCCAGCTTTTCATGATCCAGCCAGACAAAGGACCGCCAATCACGCCAGCCAAAGGGATGCCGGTCATGAACATGGACACAATGCGGGCACGACGGTGAGAGGGATACCAGTAGGTGAGATACAAAATAATGCCAGGGAAAAAACCGGCTTCAGCCAGGCCCAGCAAAAAGCGCATGACATAAAACTGTGTTTCAGTTTGAACAAACATCATGCCGCCAGAAATAATGCCCCAAGTCACCATGATGCGGGCGATCCATACACGAGCACCCACTCTGTGCAAGATGATGTTGCTGGGCACTTCAAAAAAGAAGTAGCCAATGAAAAACATGCCTGCACCCAAACCATAAACAGTGTCAGAAAACCCCAAATCACCCGCCATTTGCAACTTGGCAAAACCCACATTGACACGGTCTAAATAGGCAACGATGTAACAAAGCAGCAGTAGGGGGATGAGTCGCCAAGTAACTTTGAGGTAGGTGGCTTCTTCAAAGGGGGTAGAGGGGAGTAGAGCAGTATTCACGCATAAACCTTTGTGCTGAAATAGCAAAGGTCTGACCTTAGCATAGGGAATATGGCCCACCCTGTTTTAAGTGGTTTCGTGGTTCAGTTGCGAGGGTAAATACCGATATTTTGACTGGTATAACCCTAAAGATATTTTTCTTTGTGTGATCTTATGCATTTGCTTTCATTGGCTGCTCGTTACTGTTTCAGTTTGATTTTTTTGCTGACCTTGTCCCCCCTGTGGGCGGGGGAGCTACTTAAAGAAGATATCGACAAAATCTTTGCAGATACTTTTGTGGTGGGCGAAATGCAGACAGGCATGCCGCTGTACCCCTTGTTCAGCAAAAGCCTGCAGATGCCAGACGCTAAACCAGAACTCAAAGGCTATGTGTTTGAGTCAGTGGATTTTGAACCGGTGCGTGGTTATGGTGGCAAGCCTATCAATATTTTGGTGGCCATGGACACAGAAGGTAGGTTCATTGAATCGCGACTGATCAGCCACCGCGAGCCTATTTTTCGGTCTGAAGCGGGGATAGCCAAGCTGACAACGTTTGCCAAGCAATACGAGGGCTTGACGGTTAACCACAAGATTGAAATCTTTGGTCATTTGGCAACTGCAAGGCGCGATGACAAGTACGCAGCTTTGTTTGGTGTGCAAGCGGGTACGGTGACCGCCAAGGCGATTGACCGCACCATCGTCACATCTGCGGCCTCGGTGGCGTTGGCACACCTAGAGGCGAGCAAGCTGGGTCAAATCGCAGGAAGCAGTGCCTCAAGCTCTGTGAAGCGCAAAGCTGAAGACGATAGCTTTAAACCTTTGACCTGGGACACCTTGCGATCGCGTGGCATGGTCAGTGAGCACCGCATTACCCGAGGTGAAATTGAACAATTATTTGCAGGTACACGTGCTGCAGGTGCAGACAAGTCAGCTGCTGGCAAACCTGATGAAGTGGCTTTAACGTTTCATGCGGCTTTGGTCAGCTTGCCCTCTATTGGCCGCAACTTATTGGATGAAGAAGGATGGCGATTATTGGGAGCAAACAGGCGTTTGTCCCAAGCCTTGATGGTGACCGAGAGTGGGCCTCTTTACAAGATGAACTACGAGAGCCAACGCATCGTCGAAGATATTCCTTTCATCGTTTCGCAAGGAGGCAAAGAGCTGAACTTGCGGCCCATGGCTTATGACAAAGGCTTGAAGGTGCCAGGCTACCCCGAAAAAACAGGCGCTTATTTTTATGTCATCGACACGGCGACACCCTTGGACCCTGCACAAGCATTTGAGATTCAGCTGAAATACGGTCGACGCTTTGGTAACTTCCCCAACCAAGTGGAGAGACGACTTATTGATGTTCCCTACAGTTATCACGGGATTCGCACCCAGTGGCATGGGCTGCTAGATACCGATTTTTCCAGCCGTGAATGGGCGGATGCTTGGCAAACACGGTCAGCGGAGATCGCGGTCTTGTTGTTAGGTTTGATTGTGCTGAGTTCAGGCTTGTTTTTGCAAAAACGCCTCAGCGTGAACTCGAAACGATTGAAGGTCTTGCGCATTGCTTATTTGCTTTTCACCTTGGGCTTCATTGGTTGGTATGCCCAAGGTCAGTTGACCATTGTGAACATCACCGCGTCTATTGAAGCACTGGCAGCTGGGGGAGACTTAAGCTTCTTCATGAACGACCCCATGACGGTGATTTTGTGGGTTTTTGTCGCAGTGACCTTGTTGGTTTGGGGCAGGGGTACGTTTTGCGGATGGCTGTGTCCTTTTGGCGCTTTGCAAGAGTTGATTAGCTTGGTAGCTAATGCTGTGGGCGTGAGGCAGCGGCGTTTACGTGCTGCGTTGGACGCGAAACTCAAGTGGATCAAATATGGGGTGTTGGCGGTGGTTTTGGGTGGTTTGTATGTTTCCCCCTCTTTTGCAGAATTGGCGGTAGAGGTAGAGCCCTTCAAAACCGCCATCAGCATGTACTTTGAACGGGACTGGCCCTACGTTGCTTGGGCGGTGTTTTGTTTGACTTTGGGTGTGGTGGTGTACCGCGGTTCTTGCCGCTACATATGTCCTTTGGGCGCGGCTTTGGCCGCGGTGAATTTTTTACAGCGCTGGTCGTGGATACCCCGTCGCGAGGCTTGCGGTACCCCATGTCAAACCTGTCGCCATCGCTGTGAGTACCAGGCCATTGATAAAACTGGCGATATCAATTACGCCGAATGCTTTCAGTGTTTGGATTGTGTGTCTATCTACCAAGACGATCAAAAATGTTTGCCATTGATACAGCATCGAAAAGACGGCAGCCGTTTTATTCCTGTTCACAAAGAGGTGACCGCATGATGAAGCGCCGACAGATATTGCAACTTGGTATGGGCTTGGGCTTGGGCGTCAATGCAGCTGCGCGTGAGTCTTTGGTGTGGCAAGAACGCAGCTTGTTGGGGTTTGGCACCACCTTGTGGATCAAAGCAGCGCATACCGATGCGGGTAGGTTGCAGCAGGCTTTGAATGAAAGTGTGAAGGCTATTCGTTCAGTTGAAAAACAGATGAGTTTGTTTGACCCAGACTCTGCAGTCAGCCGTTTGAATCGCATGGGTGAGTTACAAAAACCCGATGCGGAGTTGGTGTCGGTACTGACCTTGGCGCAGCATGTGTCGCAGCGCAGCGCGGGTGCTTTTGATGTGACCATGCAGCCTTTGTGGAACTTGTGGTCTTTGCATTCGCAATCTCAAACTTTACCTTCATCCAAAGCGCTTTCGGAAACCAGATCTTTGGTGAATTGGCGGGCCTTGACGGTGTCCCCTGAAGTGGTGCGCTTGAATGTCAAAGGCATGGGCGTGTCTTTGAATGGCATTGCACAAGGTTATGCGGCAGACAAGGTTCGTGCAGTGCTGCAGTCGCATGGGGTGCAGCATGCCTTGATTGATACGGGAGAAACCACCTTGTTGGGGCAGTCTCCCAAAGGGGATGCATGGCGATTTGCGCTGGAACCTTCTGTGGTTTCGAATGAAGCGACGCCAGTTCTTTCCCCCAGTGGTTGGGCTGTTGCCACATCGTCAGACGCACACACTTCGTTCAGTGCTGACCATGTGCATCACCACATCTTGAACCCACGTACCGGCGATTCACCCACGTATTGGGCAACGGTGAGCGTCATCGCCCCTTCATGCTCCTTGGCGGACGCCTTGACCAAGGTGTTTTTCATGTGTCCCCCTCAAGGGGTTGAAAGCTTGGCAAAAGCTTGGGGTGTGGGCGTGGTGTTGCAGAATAAGCTTGGGGAGTGGTTTAGCATTCCCCGAATTTGAAGCTGAAAATATTCAGCGCAGGTTGTTTGGAACCAATACAGGTTCTTGCAAACAGCTAGAGATTAAACTACAGTGTAGTTATGAGCAGTCTAGGATTTGAGTGGGACTCAAAAAAAGCTGCAGCAAACGAAAAGAAACACGGCGTTTCTTTCGATGAAGCTCGTACGGTTTTCTTTGATGAAAACGCCAAGTTGATTGACGACCCAGATCACTCCGCGGAGGAGGACAGGTTTGTTCTTTTGGGCTTGAGTAGTTCACTCAAAGTTATGTTGGTTTGCCACTGCTATCGCGAAGAGGGCAATGTCATAAGGATCATTTCTGCGCGAAAAGCTTCTTCACATGAATCTAAGCAATATCTATAAAAGGTGCACTATGAGAAAAGAATACGATTTCACCAAGGCGCGTAAGAATCCTTATGCGGCGCAGCTTAAAAAGCAGATCACCATTCGTCTGGATGAGGATTCGATTGGGTACTTTAAAGGTATCTCGGAAGAGGTTGGTATTCCTTACCAAAGTCTCATCAATCTTTACCTACGTGATTGCGCGGCGCATCACCGCAAGCTAGACCTTAGTTGGAAATAATTGTTTGGCGTAAGCCAGTTTGGATCAAGTCAGCAAAGGGTGGCGCATAGCGCAGTGAGGTCAAGTCCTGTTTGCCAGTCGTTATGGTGATGTATCTAAAGGTAATTTAACTTCGAATCCCACACACCAACACCCCTGGGTCGTTGTGGGCGATCTCTTGGGTATTTTTAGCGTGTGCCACATCCATGTCGCGGGGCAGGGGGACGTTGTTTTTCACAGCCAGCACCTCGGCCATGATGCTGACCGCAATTTCTGCGGGTGTTTTGCTGCCAATGTAAATGCCAATAGGGCCGCGCAAGCGTTTGAGTTCTTCAGCTGTTTTGTCAAGGTGCTCGATCATGCGTTGGTGCCTTGCGTCGTTGTTGCGCCTAGAACCTATCGCACCTACATAAAACGCATCTGTGTCCAGTGCTTCTAAAAGAGCAAGGTCGTCTAACTTCGGGTCATGGGTGAGGGCAATGACGCAGCTGCGCCTGTCTGGGCAAAAACTTTGCACCACGTCGTCGGGCATCTCACTGGTCAGCGTCACATTGGGTACAGACCAAGCGCCGCTGTATTCATCGCGCGGGTCGCACACGGTGACGGCAAAGCCGTTGAACAGCGCCATGGTCGCCAAGTATTCGGTCAGTTGGCCTGCACCTATGAGCAACATGCGGTACTCGGGGCCAAAGGTATTGATGAGTTTGTCGTCGTCAATGAAAAGCTCGGTGGGGGTCTCGCTGGCTTGCAAACTCACCGCGCCAGAAGACAACAGGGTGCTGCGCTGCATAAGTTGGCCTTGTTCTAAGGACAGAACCAAGTTGTCCAAACTCTGCGCATCAGGGTCAAACTCTAAAAGTAGCTCCAGCGTTCCCCCGCAAGGCAAACCAAAGCGATGCGCTTCATCGGCAGTGATGCCGTACTTCACGCGCTGCGGTGCGCCGCTGGGAATGATAGAGGTTTCGCCCGTGCTTTGCCCCGTGGCATAAGCTTGTGTGAAGCGGTAGATCAGGTCGTCTTCAATACAGCCACCTGAAACAGAACCTACCACCGCGCCTGTTTCGCACAAGGCCATGATGGAGCCAATCGGGCGGGGCGAAGATCCCCATGTGCGAACCACAGTGGCCAGCAGAGCGCGTTGCCCAGCTTGGCGCCAGTTGCGCAAGGTGCGCAAGACCATGACATCAATATTTTCCATAGGGGGAGAATAAACTCTCGCTGAGCTAAGTGTTAGGCTGCAATGATAATATTGAATTGAAAGCACTCAATTTATATTGCGAGTTCAGTTTGCTCTTTCTTTACCTCTTTAGATGACTCTTTCCAAGCGATGCTTTGATTTCTTGCTTAGTAGCTTGGCATTATTGTGCTTATTTTGGTTGATGCTCGGTACTGGACTGTTAGTCAAACTCACGTCCAAGGGCAAAGTGCTGTATTGGTCGCAGCGCGTGGGCAGGAACAACCACTTGTTCACCATGCCCAAATTTCGCAGTATGCGCACAGACACACCTGTGGTGGCAACTCATTTATTGACCAGTCCTGACGCTTTTCTCACCCCTGTGGGTAGATTTTTAAGAAGCAGCAGCTTGGATGAGTTGCCCCAGTTGTGGAGTATTTGGGTGGGGGACATGAGTTTTGTAGGACCTCGCCCCGCGCTGTTTAACCAAGATGATTTGATTGAGCTCAGAACCCGTGCGGGGGTACATGTATTGACACCTGGGTTGACAGGCTGGGCACAGGTGAATGGTCGGGACGAATTACCTATCTCAGAAAAAGTTGCTCTGGATAAGTTGTATCTTGAGAAACAGTCCTTGTGGTTCGATTTAAAAATATTGCTATTGACCTTTGTAAAGGTTGCGCGGCGAGACGGTGTAAGTCATTAGTACAGGTCAATTGTTGATTTGTATGCATCCGACTTGTTGTAGTGCGGGTTTACATTCAACACTATTGGGTATAGATTGATGAGTAAAAGTAAGTCCTTATCACTTTCTGATCTTCTTTTCTCCCAAGGCTTTGGCACCCGCCGCATTTGCGCGGGGCTGGTGCAGCAAGGCTTGGTCAAAGTGGATACAAGCAGCGGCCTGCAACTGACAGACGAGGACCTTGACATCACCCCCACCGAAGGCATGTCTTACGAAGTGCAGGGCGTGGATTGGCAATTCCACACAAAAGCCTACATCCTGTTGCACAAACCTGCAGGCACCGAGTGCTCGCACAAGCCCTCGGTGTGGCCCAGCGTCTACAGCCTGCTGCCTGCCCCTTTGCGCCAACGTCCTGCCAAAACCGGCTTGCAAGGTGTGCAAGCTGTCGGGCGTTTAGACCAAGACACCACCGGCATGTTGCTGCTGAGTGACGATGGCCAGTTCATTCATCGCATGAGTTCGCCTAAGCACCATGTGCCCAAGTTGTACGAACTGACCACTGCCGATCCCTTGGATGACAAGGTTTGTCAAAAGCTTCTTGCAGGCGTGGTTCTGAATGACGACCCAAAGCCCGTTAAAGCCACTGCTTGCGAGCAAGTGGGCAGTCATCAGCTACACCTGACTTTGACCGAGGGCAAATACCACCAAGTCAAACGCATGTTGGGCGCTGTGGGACACAAGGTAGTTGGTCTTCACCGATCTCGCATAGGTGGACTGGTTTTGCCAGCAGATTTAGCCCCTGGGCAGTGGCGGTGGTTGGGGCCCAATGAATTGGCCCAATTTTTAAATAACGCCATTATTTAGCACAAATATCGACTTTCATGCCAAAATAAGGCATGCCTAAGTCTTCCTCCCATAACGCATTCCTGCCGCCCCAAGCCCAGCAAGCGCTGCTGGCTTTGGGCGAGCACTTAGCGCTTGCTCGCAAGCGGCGCAAGCAATCTTTGCGTGAATGGGCCCAGCGCATGGGTGTGTCGGTGCGCACTGTGCAGCGCATGGAACAGGGCGATCCCGGTGTGGGCATGGGCATTTATGCGGTGGCGCTGTGGTTGATGGGGCGCACAGATGCTTTGGCTGGTATGGCCTTACCCGAGCTAGACATGGCCGCCTTGGATCTTGAATTGGCTGCCGCCTCCCAGCGTGGTCGCCCCAAAAGCGCTGTATCACCATGAGACCCGAGACGCTGGACGACAAGCTCTACCTGTGGTGGCTGGCCGACCCACAGCATCCACGATGCATAGGGACGCTGCGCTTGGTACGCAAAGCGCAAATGCAATCAGCCGGCGTGGCTTTGCGCTACGGCAGCGATTGGCTTCAAACCGGCTTTGCCTTGAGCGAAGACCTGCCCTTACGAGACGTGGAGTTTTTACCCACGGTACCTGATCAAGCGGTGGGAGCGGTCGATGATGCCCGCCCAGACCGCTGGGGTGAGCGAGTCATTCGCTACCTGATCAACCCGCACCGCCTCTCCACCTTAGATTTTTTATTTTTTGCCGGCGACCAGCGTTTTGGTGCGCTGGGTGTGTCGGTGTCGCAGCAAGCTTATGTGCCTTATGCGCATGGTGCCTTGCCTGTCTTGGAAGATGTACAGGCTATCCATGACTTGGTGCGACAGGTCGAGGCAGGTGGTCAAGTGGCGCCGCATTTGGCGAGGTTGGTCTCGCCTGGGGCTACCTTAGGAGGAGCCAAACCCAAGGCCTTGCTTCAGATGGACGGCGCAGAATGGGTTTTGAAGTTTGCCGATGCCAATGACCATCTGGACATGGGCTTAGTCGAGCATGCCTGCATGCGTTTGGCTGCACTTGCAGGTATTGAGGTGTGTGAAACCCGACCCTTGGCATACAAAGCAGGGCAATACAGGCGTCATGCTTTGGCGATCAAACGCTTTGACCGCCACAACGAACAACGTTTGCACGCCGTGTCTGCGCATGTGGCCTTGCGAGCCGCAGCACTTGACTATGGGTACCCCGAGATGGCTTTGTTGCTGCGTCGCTTGGGCGTAGCTTCAGATATCAAAACGAATGCAGAGCAGTTGTTCAAGCGCATGGTCTTCAACATCTTGATGGACAACACGGATGACCATGAAAAAAACCATGCATTTTTATGGTGTCAGCATGCGTTGGTATTGACACCCGCTTTTGATGTGCTGCCCACCAACCAAGGCTTGGGCTACCAGTCTATTCGGGTGGGCAAAGAAGGCTCAGTAGCTTCCTTGGCTAATGCTTTGTCAGACCACCTGAGCTTTGGCTTGCATCTGCAAGAAGCCAAGGCTTTGGTGGATCAAGTCAAGGTGGTCACTTCCCAATGGCAACAGCATTTTGCACAAGCAGGTGTGAGTGCTTCTGATATTGAGAGCTTGGCACAAACCATTCGCTCAAGCCAAGCCCTTTAAAAACCCCACCACCAATTCCAAGCTCTTTTGCGCTTGGTCTTTGTGCGGCGAATGCCCGCAATCGGGCAGCACATGGCGCTCTACTGTGCCCGCCGTGTGCAGTTCATCCAAGTGACGCAAACTGCCATACGCGTCATCTGCGCCTTGCAGCGCCAACACCGGCGCTGTAATGGCTTTGCATTCCTCGCGAATGTCAAAGCTTCGGAACGCCTGGGATAGCCAGACGTCGTTCCATTGCCAAAAAGCGCAGTCCACATCGGCGTGGTAGCGCAGCAGCTTTTGGCGTAAATCCCCTGTTTCATAAGCTTGCTTGGCTGCCTCGATGGCGCTAAGGGTCATGTCTTCCACTATCAAGTGCGGCGCCATCACAACGCAGCCCTCAACCGCAAACCGCGCCGCGTGCAGCAAAGCGATGGTGCCGCCATCCGAATGACCAATCAGCACGGGTTTCTCAATGCCCCAATCTTTGAGCAGCGAAGGCAAGACTTCCCACGCCTCGCGGTGCA
>CAMCWS010000134.1 GCA_945882755.1 Bordetella parapertussis
AAGCCCGGTGCCTCAGCAGGCTAGAGCAGTGACCCCCAGTCGACCCCCACCACTACCCAGCTCGCAACCAGTGCTGAGACCCACGCACAGCACCAGTTTTAGCCAGGCAGATCTTCATGGGTTGCAGCAGGGAATGCAGGCAGCGCCACAAAGTTTCACCCCACAAAATCCCTTCTAAAGGGTCAAAAGCGTGGTTTTTAGCCAGAAAACATAGTGCTTTTTTGAGCTGTAATCGCGGTCATGACAGGCATAGCGCAAATGGTCTTACATTGGCGGTAATAATTTCTGAATGGAATTTTCTTTCGACTCGCTGGACACACCAGCCCTGACCAAGGCCCAGTTATCAGAAATGCTTTTCGAGCAGTTGGGCTTGAACAAGCGGGAGGCCAAGGACTATATTGAGGCCTTCTTTGAGGTAATCGCTGCTCAACTGGTTGAAGGGCAGGATGTCAAGATTTCAGGCTTTGGAAACTTTGAGATTCGTTCTAAGGCTGGACGACCAGGTCGTAATCCACGTACTGGCGAGCCTGTACCAATCCCACCTAAACGAGTTGTTACTTTCAAGGCAAGTGCAATGCTCAAAGACCAGATTAACTCTGGCATTGAGCAATAAGGGTCTAGTTCTACTATCCAGCAGCATGCCTAGAGGAAAGAAACGATTTCTCCATGTTGTTCATAGCTGCCAATATGGCTAGCTCTCGAACAATGGGCGCACCCTGATCGTTGAACAGGTCTATCCCCTGATCGGGCAGCATGAAGGTGTGTTCCAAATCTAACCAATCCTTGGGCGGCCATTGACCTGTTGCCACTGCTTGATCAAGTCCTGCTTGCTGCGATTCAGTCCACCTAGGTTTTGCAGTGACTTTGGCTTTAGATGGAAACTTTCCAATTTCAACATTTGAAATAAGACTCAATGCAGAAGCATTGTTGCGGCTTTGATCAGTTCGCATGCTGCTGCGTTTAGCTTTTGCAGTTTTGGGTGAATCGTAAATGGTTGTTACATGTTCTGGGGTAGCTTTGAGTTGCTTGCCCATTTCGTAGCTCTTCCATTTATGTATCGGGTTCGTAGCTTGGCTTTGCTCAACGCAGAGTTTCAACGCCCAGGTGCAATAAGCTGGAATTAGTTTGCGCAAAGTTCTTGGGTCTGTGTAAATCAACTGATACTTGGCATCTTGGTCATAGTGTGCTCCCCGTACATTGGCGATCTTGAAAACAGCCTCAACAGCTGCCAGCATTTTCTTTCGATCAAGATCCAAGGGAATTGCGATGCAGATCTTGCCTTTATGTGGATGAACTAGATCTTTGCGTTTCAACACCAACATGCCACTGGCTAGATATTCCACAAAATCCATCTCTACTTGGGGCGAATCGAATAGTCCTGTGCCACGGTCTTGCCACCAATGCATCAGCGAGTTGTATTCAAAGACGTCGCCAAAGTCCTGCCAGACCTTGACCAAGCGACTGTCCAAGCAATTGCCTTTTTGTTGACAGATCCACCAATAGTCTTTGCTGCATCTAAGAAACGCCACCCACCAAAAGTGCAGGCTTGAAGAAATTAACTGTGAGGTACGCAAGGCCATATTCGGGGTATCCATGACGGTCTCCGGTTTAGTTAATGGCCTCTCAAATTATCAAATTCAGCAAAAAACTGTTACAGAAGAATCCTTAGGCAGTTCTGTAACGCATTTCTCTCCTAATCTCGGTTTTCGCAGTGCATGTCGCCTGCGAAGTCCCGAATTTCCTAGGAGAAATGCCATGCAACTTTCAAACGGCGCTATCAAAACCAGCGCACCCCCACCCGCCCTGATGAACCAACTTGCTACACAAGAACTCGAGGGCGTGGATCTTGAGACATTTGATTTGAGTGCTTTTGTATCAACAGGAATTACTAAAGACAAATCCACTGACAAGGCAGTGTTGTCGCCTGAAGTTCAAAACTTCATGAAAGAAAGCGAGGAGTTGTTCAAACTGGGTGAGAAGTTTGAAGTCGAAGTCGTTGAACGCGGACACCAAGCCTTGTATGAACTCTTGGCATCAATCTACAGTCTTTCGCTGCGGATTGAGGAAAGCCCACATAAGGAAAAGATTGTGGAAGCCATTCGCACCGATCTCAAAAATAACCACCAAATCAACATTCAAGCCAACAGCACACCTATCGCCGCTATGGTGAGGTTTGTAGTTCGCACTGACAAAACCAATGCAACTCGCTACACCAAGGTTTTGACAGTGGCCAGAGATGAAAACCAATCGGTGTTGGATTTGCCTGCCTACATCACTCGCCGCGGTGGTATCAGTCAGGCACAAGAATTGGAATCAGTGGCCTTGTCCAAGAAATCTGGAGATAAGAGCACCAAAGAGCGTACTGCTTTGATCCGTGAATTTTTTCAACTCACAGGTATGACATCTAAGACAAGTTTTCAGTTCAGCGGTGAAGTCAATGTCCACACCGAGCCCAAAGAAAACGATACAGATGCATCTAGCTTTTGCGTGTTTGTGGCGCACCATGTGACTGGAGACCAGTACAAGATGATCTCTGCCAACGATCTAGGCAAATCATGGGAAGACAACTTGGTCAAATATTTGGGCAAAAAAATGCCCAGCAACCTATATCTGCTTGAGCGCGGTGTCCGAAATTACAAGCGCAGTATTTCCTTGGATCCCACCCAACCCGAGAGTCTGCGCAAGGAAATGGAACGCCAATTGGCCATCCCCATGAAGTACAAGCAGACTGAAGTCATTGAGATGGAAGACGGTGACGAGACAACTGAATAAATCAATCTGAAAACTCAGCCAAGGCGAAAAACCGTGGCTGAGAGCCTAGACAGGTTGAGTTGAGCAAACCTCAAATAAATTCAGTTGGGAGAAATCACATGACCAAATACCTGATTCTTGAAAATCCACCGGGCAGTGGCCAATCGAATGAGCCTGGCAGTAGAGAGGAAATGGCCTGCGCAATAGCTAAGGCTGCAGCGATGCATTCTTATTCACAAGACTATTTCATCGCCTTCGCAGTCGAGAACCCACATGCATCGTGGGCATTTTTGAAGGATTCAGTCAAGTACACCTTGGAAATTGACGATGCGCGGGCAGAGATTTGGAGCAAAGAAATCCAACCTCTACTCCGAGATGCAGAAAGAGTAAGCGAGGCAATAGTCGAGGCTTATTCAGTCATTTTTGATGCCGCAGAAGAATTTGACGAATCCTGCCAAAGCAGCAAGCACTTTCAGGACTTAACACTGACTGAGGACTTGAATTTGGACAACTCTTTTGAAAACATCGCAAACACCTCGAAGGTTGAAATCTCAGAAAAGATTGATGAGATCTTTGAAGTGCATTCGTATCAATAGAAATTTTGGAGAAGAATGATGACCAAATATTTGATTGTCAACAATGACTTAAGTACTGGAAAGAGGAATAACCCAGGCACGCCAGAGGCTGTGGCATGTGAAATTGCAAGGGCAGTAGACATGGATGACAGCGATATGGATGACTACATAGCCTATTCGGCTGATATGCCTGAAGCCACAATTGAAGTTTTAAAAAGGCTTCCAATCTACTCAATTGAACTCACAAAAGGGAAGATTGATTCATGGAACAACGATGCTCTGCGGATTTTTGAGCAGTTAGAAAACTTCAAACAGAATGTCGAGGACTCGCGCGAATCTTTGTCGGACTCTGTTCAGGCATTGGCTTCTGATGCCAGGTACAGCGAATTATTTAATGAAGTAGATTTTGAAAGTCAAATCAACTTTGACGACGTATTCGACAGCATGGTGCAGAGGACCGAATATATTTTTTCAAAGACCATCAAGGTCATGTTTGGTATCAAACGTATCAACTCTGCTGAGGGAGTCACAACATGACAACCTACCTAATTACACATCGAAGTGAAGATTCGCAGTTGATTCATCGAGAGGGATCTGCAGAAGAGGCGGCGTGTGAAATTGCCAATCAATTACTGATGTTCTACGGGTCCGCAGAAAAACTCATGGCAATCAAAAGTGATAGTCCACTAGCTACGTTTTCATTGATCAAAGATGATGTGCTGTGCTCAATAGATGTGACCAAAAAGTCCATAGAAACTTGGCGCAATGACGTGTCCTCGATACGGATGGCAATCAATCAGTTTCATTCTGCCAAAAACAGAGCCGAATCTATTTTGACTCAAGCTTTAGATGATCTAGATAACGCATTTGACTCCAGTGAGGCACTTGGCGAATTTGTTCCCAGTGATGACATCAGTGTCTATGGCGTACTGGATGAGTTGGGTTTAAGTGATTTAGAAACAACTTTCAGCCGTGCACTTAGAGACATGTACAAATTCAAAACATATCAGCGATCAGTGGCGTAGGGAGACATCAAAATGGAACAAGCCCAACTTTTCAAGCATCTTTATCACATGAGTATGGATGAGATCAATCTGTTTATTGATTCAGATGAACCAATCGAAAAAGCCTTATATAAATTGGACATGGCGGCAAGAACACGTCACATCATTCACGCTGTTCAATTAGAGGATCTTTGGCAGGCCTTGGACGAACAAACAAAAACCTACGATCTGTATCTGTCCATGCGCCTTGCACCCATGACACTGCAGTCTTGCTACCACTTAAACCACGACATGAATAATTTGGAGTGGCGATTTGTTTTCCCAACTTACAAAGCAATTGCACACGATGCCAAGCCCAATAACTTTGGTGAATACCTTGCA
This sequence comes from Bordetella parapertussis, assembly GCA_945882755.1. Lineage (GTDB taxonomy): Bacteria > Pseudomonadota > Gammaproteobacteria > Burkholderiales > Burkholderiaceae_C > Limnohabitans. Next base: position 4,712 of record CAMCWS010000134.1, read on the forward strand.
TTGAACAAGAATGTTCAGATCATTGATATAGAAAACTATGACATTGCCAGGTCGTGTGAATTTTTGGATAAGGCCTACGACTTCACTCCACATAAGCTTCAGCAAGCTGTGCCGCCAGTTAATCGTCGGCAGCAGGGCGGTTTTAGCCAGTAAGCGCAATAAAGGTCAGTTGCTTCTCAAGTTCAATGCAGGCCATTTGAGCTGCCATGGGGTTCTTGCCTGCATTGATTGATACGGTGTAATTTTCACCAGCAGTGGTGATGTGAACTTTCACCGTGCCAGCTTTGCTTTTAAATTGGTAGGCGACATCTGCCCGGGGTAGATGTTCACGTTCATTAACAACCAAACTGATCTTGTGTTTGCCAATGTCCTGTAATCGAGGGTTTAATGCCCAGGCTCCTGCAACTTGGGCTTTGTAGTCTGCAATGGCTTCCTTGACCACAGTCATGGTGCCAGCAGCTCCAACTTTGGCGATGATGGCAATTTCCTTGCTCAAGTCTTCTTTCTGTACCAATCTCAGTCTGATCCGTTCGTAGTAGTCAACCGCAATCAAAGACGCCTTCATCTTGGTGATGGCGTTTTCTGCATAGCGCTCAAAATACTGGGTTAAGAGTTCAGACATGGTGGGCTTTGATTGTTCAGTCGTGAGGGCAGGTCGGGTTGGTTAATTGTTCAAAAGAGGTTTAGGCTGACTTTCGACGCTGAGCTTTGAGTCGATTCTCAAAGTCATCGGTCAACTCGGGGCTTTGTGCAATCAGCGGCATGACAAGACCTGTGCCCATTTGCACCAAGTTCAGGATGTTGTTGTTAGCCATCTGTGCACTCATGATGGCTCTGATCTGTGCAGCTTCACTGCTGGTGGCATTGGGGTCCACAACGCCAGCAAACTGCTTAGCTTTCATCAGGGGCGTCAAGTGGCTGTAGTGCTTGGTGATCATCAGTACTGACGTGCCCATCTGCTCAGCCAAGTCGTGAATGGGAATTCCCTCTAGTAAGCGTTGAGTAGCGTAGTAGTGGCGCAAGCTGTACAGGCTCCGCTCTTTACCTGTGACAGGGCAATTGAGTAATTCAGAATCCTCAAGCCATTGGCGGAAGGGCTTGTTCCAGTTATCTGGCACAGAGCCATCCGATAGGCGGAACAGCAGCTTGGGGACTTTTTTCTTTAAAACTTCCTCAAGCGTCATGTGGCTCAAGTCCGGGCTAAGCTGACGTAGGCGCTCTAGCAGCAGCCAACAGCTGTTGTGTGCTACAAAGTTACGTGCTCCGCGTTTACCGCGCTGTAGACGGAAATGCAGGATGGGCTGCCCATCGCGTACTTCCACGTCAATGTGTCGCCATTCAAGGTATTCAGCTTCAGTGCCTGGGCGCATGCCAGTAGCTGCCATAAAGGGTACATAGATAGCCAGCAGCTCTCTGATCACTTTGGTGCGAGCAGTCCGCCCATCAGCGATGAACTTGGCTGTGTACTTCATCATGGTTTCCAGCTCTTCATGGCTGAACTCCGCGCGACGATCACTTTCAGCACCCGTGTTCTTGGTCAGTGGGCGTTCATAGGCGGTCATGTAGCCACGCTCTACAGCTTCATCAAAGATCAGATTCAGCGCAGCGTTGTGGTTGTTCTGAGCACTGCCCGAGAGTTCGCGTCCTACCTTGTCACGCCGCCACACATGGAATTCTGAAATCACAGCTGGCTTGATACCGTCCACGTTGTAGGCACCGTAGAAGGGGATGAGGTACAGCTTGATGGCTGAAACATAGTCACGGGCGCTGGGCTTGGCTGTACCGGCAGCTATTTCAGCCTCCAAGCGGTGTAAAACAACCTCTGCCACAGGCTTGAACTTCCTGCTGATAACTGGGCGACCCTCTTCAAGATCGAAGGTGGCTTTCATCCACATACGCTCAGCAATCTTGGCAGCTTCCTTGACGTTGGCTGTGTCAGTGCTGCGGCGGAACCAAGTTTTTAAATTCTCCAGCTTGTAGTGTGCTTGCCACTTTTTGCTGTCGTCACGGCGCACCAGCCTAATCAGCTCAGGCTTGACTACGATTGTTTCGTTGCCGGGTGCGCGCATGAACACACTTTAATATCAAAAAACAAGTAGTGCAACCAGCGGCAGGGCAATGAATTCGTGTAATAACCGTGTAATTAATACTTTAGGCTAAAATCAAGTTGTAAGTGCTTGATTTTAAAGGGGTTTTGGCTCCTCGACCTGGGCTCGAACCAGGGACCTACGGATTAACAGTCCGGCGCTCTACCGACTGAGCTATCGAGGAATGTATTCGGTTTTTTCTAGCAAGAAACATGCTTGAAGAGCGAAGCTGTAAGAGCTCAGGCCTACAAAAAAGTTCAACAATCATTGTAGCAAAAAAAATATCGCGCCCTGGATTTGCTTGTTTTTTCTGACCGAGCAATCCCAAGCAATCCATTCAAAAAGTACCCAAATTTTGAGGTTTTATTGTGTTGAGGCTAAAGGCGCAAAAAATTTATCATCGAAAAAAAGGTTAGCACTGCATCATGGTGACTAACCTGCACTGCAAGAAAAATAAGTGGTAATCCACTTTCCAAGTAGCTGCCAACTGCTCGGTTGAGGCTATGAACCCAGCCTTTATTTAAGACTTACCAGTTACGCCGCGCAAAGAGCCGCATTAGCCTGAGTCAATGCCGAGCATTGATACAAACAATCAGGGTTAACCCGATATTCCATTATGATTCCCTTCAATGAGTTTCGCTCATTAGATAGTTTTTATCAACCAATCAAAGGAATCATCCATGTCCATCATCAACACCCAAGTTCAGCCCTTCAAGGCCCAAGCCTTTCACAACGGCAAATTCGTTCAAGTCTCCAATGAGTCCCTCAAAGGCGAGTGGTCAGTACTGATTTTCATGCCCGCCGCGTTCACCTTCAACTGCCCCACCGAAGTGGAAGACGCTGCAGACAACTATGCCGAATTCCAAAAAGCTGGTGCAGAGGTTTACATCGTGACCACCGACACCCACTTTGCCCACAAGGTGTGGCATGAGACTTCCCCTGCTGTTGGCAAAGCCAAGTTCCCCTTGATTGGCGACCCCACACACCAATTGACACGTGCTTTTGGCGTGCATATTGAAGAAGAAGGTTTGGCTTTGCGTGGTACTTTTGTCATCAACCCAGAGGGCATGATCAAAACCGCTGAAGTGCATTCCAACGAAATTGCCCGGGATGTCAAGGAAACATTGCGCAAGCTCAAAGCGGCCCAGTACACCGCAGCCAACCCTGGCCAAGTGTGCCCCGCCAAGTGGAATGATGGCGCCAAGACATTGACTCCATCGCTCGACCTCGTCGGCAAGATCTAAGCATCTAAGGAAATCCCATGCTCGATACACAAATGAAAACCCAGTTGCAAACTTATTTGCAAAACTTGCGCCGACCCATTCGCTTGGTGGCAAGCTTGGACGGCAGGGATAAAAGTGCAGAAATGCGCGAGCTTTTGACCGATATTGCAGAACTGTCGGACAAAGTGAGTTTTGAGGACACCGGAGCAGACCAGCGGGTGCCTTCATTTGTGGTGGTCAAAGAAAACGAAACACGCGGTGTGCGTTTTGCGGCCATTCCCTTGGGGCATGAGTTCACCTCCTTGGTGTTGGCTTTGCTTTGGACGGGTGGTCACCCGCCCAAAGTGGAGCCAGAGGTGATGGAGCAAATCAAGGCTTTAGACCGCGATATGCGCTTAGAGGTCTATATGTCCTTGTCTTGCCACAACTGTCCGGATGTGGTGCAGGCAGCCACACTGCTGGCAATTTACAACCCGCGTATTCAAACCACCGTGATCGATGGCGGTTTGAACCAAGCCGAGGTAGAGGCACGTCAGGTCATGGCGGTGCCCATGGTTTATTTGAACGACCAAGTGTTTGGGTCCGGACGCATGAGTTTGGAAGAGATTTTGGGCAAGCTCGATACCAATGCCGCCGAGCGTGAAGCCATCAAGCTGAGCGAAAAAGAGCCCTTCGATGTGTTGATTGTGGGAGGCGGGCCTGCCGGTGCAGCGGCTGCCGTGTACGCTGCTCGCAAAGGCATACGCGTGGGCGTGGCAGCCGAGCGCTTTGGTGGTCAAACCAACGACACGATGGGGATTGAGAACTACATCTCGGTGCTGGAAACCGATGGTCCCAAGTTCGCCGCCGCCTTGGAAGCCCAGGTGCGTCACTATGAAGTGGACATCATGAATTTGCAACGGGCTGAAAAAATCGTGCCGGCCAAAGAAGTGGGTGGCTTGGTGCAGGTGCATATGGCCAATGGCGGGGTGCTCAGTTCACGCAGCGTCATTTTGAGCACAGGGGCGCGTTGGCGCAATGTGAACGTGCCCGGCGAAGAGCAATACAAAAACAAAGGCGTGGCGTACTGTCCGCATTGCGATGGCCCTTTGTTCAAAGGCAAACGTGTCGCGGTTATTGGTGGAGGCAACTCTGGCGTGGAGGCCGCCATCGATTTGGCGGGTGTTGTAGCCCATGTCACTTTGTTTGAATTTGCCGATGCCTTAAAGGCCGACGCGGTGTTGGTGAGCAAACTCAAAAGCTTGCCCAATGTGACCATCCAAGTGAATGCGCAAACCACCGAAATCACCGGCGACGGCCAAAAAGTGAACGGTATGCGCTACAAAGACCGCACGACAAGCGAAGAGCACGCCGTGGCACTCGAAGGTGTGTTTGTGCAAATTGGCTTGGTGCCCAACACCGAGTTCTTGAAGGGCACGGTTGAATTGAGCAAGTTCGGCGAAATTGTGGTGGATGCCAAATGCCACACCAACTTGGCTGGTGTTTTTGCAGCAGGTGATGTGACCACGGTGCCCTACAAGCAAATTGTCATTGCAGCGGGTGAGGGCGCTAAGGCTGCGCTGAGTGCGTTTGATTATTTGATTCGCACACCTAACGCGGTAAATGTTGAGGAACTTTCACTGAGTTAACAAAACCATAGGCGAAAAAAAACCTCTCCAGCACACGCTGGAGAGGTTTTTTGTTTCGGGGTATTACTTGTTAATGATGTTGGACGCGTCGGCGAAAGATTGATTGCAAAGCTTGTTGAGCATGAGTTGCTCAGGAGTTCCAGCCTTGACATTGATCCATTTGCCAATGGCTTGGTCGAGACTGACACCCTTGTCATCCCAGCTCTTAAAACCTGTGGACTTGACCAATTGGTAAGCATTTTTTTGGCAGTTGTACTGGGCAAGGTTCTCGACATAGACGAAGCCGTTGGCGTCTGGTTCGTTGGTGCTGATCATTTGTGCGGCGAAGCGAAGGTCGCCGTCAGCAGCGAAGGAACTGGAAGCAGCAAGGAACTGGCTGTTGTTTTGAGCGAAATTGACATCCCATGCTGCATGAGAAACCGATGCAAGCATGGCGATAGAAGAAATGGTGATCAATTTAAAGACAGATGATTTCAAAGTGGTAACTCCTGTTGGGTGAATGTTGTTTGAACACTTGTTGGGCAATTTTGTTTTTCAATAAATGATTCAACGACATGAATATTACCTGAAAAAATCAGGGTAAATCTATTCATTTGATGAAAAAACTGAAATATACCGATTCAAAAGCTATTCACAGCATGGTTTTGGCTTTTTTTGCGTATTGGCAAAACTGTGGAGACATGGGGAATGCCTTGATCAGGGAACGGGGCATTTGGTGCGAGGATGCGCGGTTGGTTTTTAAAGTAGAAAGATAGATATGCAACTGATTGGGCAAATGATGAGTCGGCCCCTGCTGGTCTCTGCCATCCTAGAACACGGCGCGGATCAATTTGGCGCTCAGCAAGTGGTCAGTCGTGAGACGCATGGACCTTTGCACACCTATAGCTTCAGACAGTTGGCGCAACGCTCAAAGCAGTTGGCCAATGCATTGCGGTCTCTTGGCTTGAAACCGCAAAGCGTGGTCGGCTCCATCGCTTGGAACAATTACAGACACCTTGAGGCTTATTACGCTGTGTCTGGCTTGGGCATGGTGATGCATACCTGTAACCCTCGTTTGCACCCAGATCAACTGTCTTACATCATCAACCATGCAGAAGATCAAGTCATTCTTTTTGACAGCACTTTTGCGCCTTTGGTAAAGCTAATTGCCAAGCTTTGTCCTAAGGTAAAGCTCTGGGTTTGCATGAGCGATAAAGCCCATACGCCTGATATTGAGGGTCTTGAGATTCAAAGTTATGAAGATTTCATCGCGCCTCACAGCACTGAATTGACCTGGCCAGACTTGGATGAAAACACAGGCGCTGCGCTTTGCTACACCTCTGGAACAACGGGCAACCCCAAAGGGGTTTTGTACTCAAACCGCGCTATTGTGTTGAGTGCCTTGTCCGCTTGCCTGCCCAATATTTTGAATATCTCTTCGCAAGAAACGGTGTTGCCTGTTGTGCCCATGTTTCATATCAACGCATGGTGCCTACCCTATGCGTGTTTGATTGCTGGCGCTAAATTGGTTTTGCCTGGACCAAAGTTGGACGGTGCCAGTTTGTATGAATTGATGGAATCAGAAAAAGTCACCTTGAGCGCAGGTGTGCCAACCATTTGGATGGGGCTGATTCAGCACTTGGAGCAAAACAATCTGCGCTTTACCACCATGCGCAGAACAGGCGTGGGCGGTTCCGCCATGCCCAAAGCATTGATTGCCAAGTTCAGCGAGGTGTACCAGGTGGATGTGCGACATGGTTGGGGCATGACCGAAACCACTGCTGTCGCCACCATCAGCAATATCAACAGCGAAGAGCAGGCTTGGCCTGAAGCCTTGCGCCACGATTTGGTCGCCAAACAGGGCAAGTCTGTGTTTGGGATCGAGCTCAAAATTGTGGATGAAGAAGGCAATACCCTGCCTCGTGATGGTGAGGCACAGGGCGAACTGATGGTGCGTGGCCAATGGATTGTTGACAACTACCACAAGGCCGAAACCACCGCCTTGGTGAATGGTTGGTTTCCTACCGGCGACATTGCCACCATCAGCGCCGATGGGGTGATGCAAATACGTGACCGTACAAAGGATGTGATCAAGTCAGGTGGTGAATGGATCAGTTCGATTGAACTTGAAAACGCTGCTGCTGCGCATCCTCAGGTGGCGATGGCAGCTGTGATTGGCGTCAAGCATCCCAAGTGGGATGAGCGGCCTTTGCTCTTGATCGTGCGCAAGCAGGAGGATTTTTCAAACAAGCAAGAAATCCTAGACTTCCTGTCTGAGCGGGTTGCCAAGTGGTGGGTGCCAGATGACATCGTCTTCGTTGCTGGCTTGCCAGTAGGAGGAACGGGTAAAGTGCAAAAGGCTGAGCTGCGTATTCAATACGGCAGCATCTTCTCCGAATAATGAGCTCACTATTTTTCAAAGGCGGCAATATGCATTTCTTAAAACGTGTTCGATGCCATTGGGTGGCCATGTTCATTTTCTGCTGTGGCTTCGCCCATGCAGGTGAAACTGTCAAGATTGGGTTCATCGATGTGTTGTCAGGACCCTTCGCTTTGACCGGTCAGGGCTCATTGAAGCAGCTCAAAGAGGTGGTCTTGCAATTGAATGCCAAGTCTGGCGCCGCCGATCCTAAATTTGAGGTGGTTGAGTTTGACAACAAGGGGTCAACCCAAGAGAGCATCAATATGCTCAAAGCTGCTTCTGACAAAGGTATACGTTTCATCACCCAAGGCGGTGGCTCAGGCGTTGCTTTGACATTGGTGGATGCGCTGAACAAACTCGCTGACCGTGAACCAGAACGTGCTATGGTTTTTTTGAACTATTCAGCCATGGACCCTTTGCTGACCAATGACCGGTGCAGTTTCTGGCATTTCCGTTTTTACCCCTCCAGTGAAATGCAAATGGAAGCGTTGACGACCTATTTGGTCAACCGTAAAGACATTAAAAAAGTCTATCTTCTGAACCAAGATTACACCCACGGACAACAGGTCTCCAAAGCTGCCAAGGAATACCTCACCCGCAAAAGACCTGATATTCAAATTGTTGCCAATGAGTTCATCCCCATGGCGCAAGTCAGAGATTTCGCTCCCTATGTCGCCAAAATTGCAGCCACTGGTGCCGATACCGTCATCACTTCAAACTGGGGAAGTGACCTCACGCTTTTGCTGAAAGCTTCCAAAGACTTTGGCCTGAATGTGAACTACTTCACGCTCAACGCCAACAACCCCGGAACACCCACACAGCTGGGTTCTTGGGGAGAAAACAAAGTGGGCGTGGTTTGGAACTGGATCAGCAATGCCAACACCCCTGAACTTGAAAAAATTCACATTGCCTACAAAAAGAAATACAACGAAGACTTTATTTTTGCAGCGCATTGGAACACCATGAATATGCTTTTCCAAGCCATCAAGCAAGCCAAGTCCACAGACCCGAAAAAAGTGGCATTCACCTTGGAAGGCATGTCTTACAAAAGCCCACTCGGCGAAGTCAAAATGCGCAAAACCGACCATCAACTTGAAGCGCCCTTGTATTTGGGTATGTGGGCCAAACAAGGCAGCAAAGGCGTCAAGCATGACTCCGAAAATACGGGTTATGGTTTTCGCACCGAGGCGGTGTGGGACGCCTACATCAGTTCACAGCCTACATCTTGTCAAATGAAGCGACCCTCACCCTAGGAGAAAAAAACACCATGAATGCACCTGCAGAAGTTTCCATGATGCATGACCGTCACCAAAATCTTGGCGACGGGATGTCACCACCCTTGCCCCAGCCCCAAAAGTTCAGCAATGTTCAAGAGGAACGTGTTCACCGCAAACAAATGCTGGCAGCAGCTTTTCGTTTGTTCTCACGTTTTGGTTTTGATGAAGGTGTGGCTGGCCACATCACGGCACGTGACCCAGAGTTCACCGACACTTTCTGGGTCAATCCTTTTGGGGTGCATTTCAGTCAAATCAAAGTCTCCAATTTGATCCGTGTAGACCACCGCGGCAATGTGGTGGAAGGGGTGTTGCCTGTGAATGAGGCGGCTTTTGCGATTCACTCAAGGATTCACCATGCCCGCCCCGATGTGGTGGCTGCAGCGCATACCCATGCGCCCCACGGCCGCGCATGGTCAACGCTTGGCAAGCCGCTGGATATTATTTCCCTAGACTCCTGTGCTTTTTACAACGACCATGTGGTCTATGACGATTTTGACGGTGTTGTCCTTGAACTTGAGGAGGGCGTTCGCATTGCCAATGCTTTGGGTAAAAACAAGGGCGTGATTTTGCAAAACCATGGTCTGTTGACAGTGGGCGATTCTGTGGAAGCGGCGGCTTGGTGGTACATCGCCATGGAGCGTTGCTGCCAAGTTCAGTTGATGGCTGAAGCTGCCTCCCACGGCAAACCCCTGAAGATGGTCAGCAAGGCTGCGGCAGAACAAGCTTTTCCCATCGTGGGCTCGTCTTATGCGGGCTGGTTCCAGTTTCAGCCGTTGTTGGCGCGTATCTCCAAGGACCAGCCGGACCTTTTTGATTGACAGTGAGATGAGAAAAAATGGTGAAGCTGGAAATTGAGCCGCAGGGGCTTCACGTCATGCAACGCATTAAATCACTGACTGCTTGAGCGGTATCTTCTGCACCCGTGATGGCTCTGACCACAGCCGCAGAGCCCACCCCAGTTTGCATGACGGCTGGCAGTGAATGCACATCGATGCCGCCAATGGCCACCAAGGGCATGTGTTTCATCAGTTGAACATACTGCGTCAACCGTCCCAAGCCTTGCGGCGCGGTTTGCATTTTTTTTAGCGTTGTGGGAAACACTGCGCCCAAAGCCATATAGCTTGGTCGCCAAGCAAAAGCCGCCAACATTTCGCTATAGCCATGGGAGCTCAAACCTAAGCGCAAACCAGCCGAGCGTAGGGCTTGAAGAGGCGCGTCTTGCATGTCTTCTTGTCCCAAATGAACGCCATAAGCACCCGCGTCCATGGCCTGTTGCCAATGGTCGTTGATGAAAAGCAAACTTTGGGTGCCAGCCACTGCTTTGACGGACTGGGCAATTTGTTGGTTGATGGCGTGTGGGTCATCTGATTTGAAGCGCAGCTGCACCGTTGGCACCCCCAGTTGCACAACTTTGTCTACCCATTGGGCGTCGGGCACAACCGCATACAGGCCTAATTTGTGGGGGCAGGGCGCAAAGCTGGGTGTGTCCTTTGCCAATGACATGCCAAAGTCTGTTGCATGGCAAGGCCATAAAGAGGCATCAAACGATCCCAAACGAAAGCTTTGTGCTTGCCATGCATTCGCTACGCATTCGGCATCTTTAGCGATGAAGCCCAGACTGCGAGATCCCAGCCAAGCAGACTGGTACGCGGGTGTTTGACCGGTTTCGAGTTCCGTCAGAAACGACTCGCAAGCCTGTGGGTGATCAATTTGCAATTGCGGGTGCAATGACGCGATCAATTGTGCGTGATGGATGATGTCGTTCATGCGTGGTGCCAAAAAGGAGTGCCCAAGGTGGGTGTGCTGGGTTGAGCGGATTCGTGCGCTTGCATCGCACCCGACAAAAATGCAGATCTACCCGCTTTGACTGCATTGGCAAAAGCCTCGGCCATGTGAACCGGATCGTTGGCCAAAGCCACTGCTGTGTTGAGCAAGACCGCGTCATAGCCCCATTCCATCACGGTACAGGCATGTGAGGGCAAACCCAAACCTGCATCAACAATCAAAGGCACATTCAAGCGTTCGCGAAGTGTTCGCATGGCATAGGCGTTCAAAGGACCTTTGCCTGTTCCAATCGGCGCGGCCCATGGCATGACGGCTTGACAACCCACGTCCACCAGTCGCTGGCAAAGCACCAAATCTTCTGTGCAATAGGGCAATACTTTGAAGCCTTGTTTGATCAACTTATCTGCAGCCAATGGCAGATTCAAGGTGTCAGGTTGCAAGGTGTAGTCGTCACCGATCAACTCCAGCTTGATCCAGTCGGTTTCAAACACTTCGCGGGCCATTTGTGCTGTGGTGTACACCTCATCCACCGAGTGGCAGCCGGCGGTGTTGGGCAGCACAGGGATCTTCATGTTTTGCAGCAGTTGCCAAAACACCGGCGAGTCTTGTGCGTGGGCAGTCTCGCGGCGCAAAGAGGCGGTCAGCATGGCAGGCTGAGCCAATTGCACCGCCTTGGCCAAAATATCAGGCGAAGGGTAGCGCGACGTTCCCAAAAGCAATCTGCTTTTGAATGTTTCGCCGTAAAGCTTCCACTCATCGGTTGATGTCAGCATGGCTTAGCCTCCAGTGATGGGAACAATGAGTTCGATTTTGTCGTTGTCATTAAGAAGTGTTTGGTGATACAGCGTTTTAGGTACAAACTGGGTGTTCACCGCGGCCGCAAAGGGTGGACTGATAGGTACAAGTTCAATCGCGTCTTTCAGGGTGGAACCCTGTTGTAACTCACAGGGTTTTTGATTGATCCAAACCATCATGACTGCATCTCCTCGATGACGCGAATACCCAAAGATTGAGCGATGTCATGGTTTCCTGTCATCAGTCCCAAGGCGGCATCCAGCATGGCTGGGGCGATCAAAAACCCGTGGCGGTAAAGACCATTGATATGAATATGGCGTTGACCCTGCAAACGAATCGCCGGCAAGTTATCCGCCAGTGTAGGTCGAACTTGGGCGTTGATTTCCAAGATACGGGCTTCTGCAAACCCTTTGTGCACGCTGTAGGCCGCGCTTAAGAGTTCGAGGCTGGAGCGTACGCTTGCTGGAGACGTGTCATCAGTTTCAATTTCAGTCGCCCCAATGACGAAAACGCCCTCTTGTTTGGGCGCTATATAGAGCGGATAGCGCGGATGAATCAGCCTTAAGGGACGGCTTAACTGAACTTCAGGAGCGTGTACCCGCACAACCTCGCCTCTGACGCCGCGCAAATGCTTCCAATCTGTTCGTGCACCTATGCCTCGGCAGTCGATAACCCAATCGGCTTGCGTGAATTGTTCTGGCGAAACTTGGCTTGCGTAGTGCAGGGTGACCAAAGGGTGGTTGAGTTGATGCCTCAAGGCGTCCAGCAATTGACGGTTGTCCAATTGCGCTTCACCAGGCAAAAACAGCCCCTGCTGAAATGATTCAGCGAGTGAGGGCTCTAGCGCTTGCAGCGCGTGTCGGTCCAAAGAAACCGGCGCTTCAAGCTCAGGCAACTTTTGGCGTGTATCGCTCAACTTGCTGGCAAACCTGTTGGCCTCCGGCAAGTCCTGCCTGTGCCACACCACCAGGGTTCCTAGCTGTTGAAAAAAGACCTTCTGTTGGAGTCTGGCCAGAATGCTTGGCCACCGCGTGAGGCCGTAGGCTCCCATTCGGACCACACTCAGTTCGGTGATCGCTGACTCTGCCAACGGTGCCAGCATGGCTGCAGCAACCCAAGCGGCCGACCCTTGGACGCTGGGCGCCTGTGCTTCGTGAAGCTGCACTTCATGGCCTTGCTCACTCAATGCCCAAGCCATGAGGCGACCCATCAAACCAGCCCCTAAAACCACACATTGCTGAGACGCCATCAAACTGCTGCCTTTGCAAGACTGGCCACCTTGACCTGACGATAATCCCAACCATGAACACTGCTGCACATGCCCATTACCCCCGTGTCTTGACCATCGCCGGATCTGATTCTGGCGGTGGAGCAGGCATACAAGCCGATTTGAAAACCTTTGCTGCGCTTGGCTGTTACGGCATGACCGCCATCACCGCTTTGACCGCGCAAAACACCATGGGTGTGCAAGC
>CAMCWS010000135.1 GCA_945882755.1 Bordetella parapertussis
ACATCAGTTTGTATCCACAGCAAACCACCTGGCCCGATGGACAAGCCATCCGGACAACCAAAGATGTCACCTTTGACATTGCCTTTAGCCTGCTCTCGTTCGTTGGCTGGATCGCCTGCCAGCAACAAATGGTTCCAAATAAATTCGTCACCGGCAAACATTTGTGTATCACGCCAACGAATGATTTGACCCATGGTGTTGTTGGCTCGGGGATTGGCTGCATCCACGCCGGGATGATTGGCTTGTCCTCGGTTGCTGTTATTGGTGAGTGTGCAATACACCCAGCCGCTTTCGCGGTCAATGGTCAGCCATTCGGGGCGGTCCATTTTGGTCGCCCCCAGCAAGTCGCTGGCCTGTCTGGCTTTGATCAAAACCTCACCTTGGTCGGCAAAACCATTGGCAACGTTGAGGGGCCCACTGCCGTGAACCAGCGGCAACCATCGCCCACTGCCATCGGCATCAAACTTTGCTACATACAAGATACCGTGGTCTAGCAGTTCACGGTTGGCGGCAGCACCGCCCGGAGCGATCTTGTCGCGGCTAATGAACTTGTAAATATATTCAAACCGAGCGTCTTCGCCAGAATACACCACGGCTCGTCCATCGCCCGATTGCGTTACCCACGCGCCTTCATGTGCACCCCTGCCGATAGCAGTGCGTTTGATCGGCGTGCTCTGAGGGTCCATCGGATCGACTTCAACAATCCAACCAAAACGGTTGGGTTCATTCGGATGGCGTACTGCATCAAATCGCTCATCGTGCTTGTCCCATTGGTAAAAACTTTTGGCGCGTAAGCCCCAGCGCTGGTGGTGGGCTGAAGGTTTATCACCAGCGGCAAAGTAAAACGCCCAGTTTTCTTCCCCTGACAAATACGTACCCCAAGGCGTCATGCTGCTGGCGCAATTGTTCAAAGTGCCTTTGATGCGTTTGCCCGATGGGTCGGCTGCAGTTTGCATCAAGGAGTGGCCCGCTGCCGGACCACCTACGGCAAATTCTGTATCCAAGGTGAAGCGTCGTGCATAACGCGATGGCCGCACCATCTGCCAACCTTTGTCAGTGAGTTTGGCTTCATAGGCAGACAGGCCATGGGCGTTCTGTGATTTTTTGACCTTTTCTGCGGTCCAAGGCAATAAGCCATCAGAGTGCAATAAACCATCGTCGGTGTATTCATGATTGGTCATGACGACCCCGTGGGTCGAACTGCCCTTCAGAGGGAAAAACACCAAACCATCATGGTGCATACCCATTTGGGCAGCTTGTTCTTCGGCGGTGTTGGAAGCGTCAGCACGGTAGACAGGCATATTGCCAGGGATACCCACGGGCTCCCCCCAAGCAGCCAACACATTGAAGCGATAACCGGGCGGTACTTGCACAAAGTCTTCCACGCTGGGCGGCAGTGCTTGAAAATTTAAGCGACTGGGTGACATTGAGTTGCCGCTTTGCGCTTTGGCCCAACCCATTGGCGCCAACAATGACAAACCCGCTAACCACTGCAAACTGATGCGCTTGGCCGGGTCTGACACCTGATGAATGTCGGTATTGGCCGAACGGTTGCTGTCTTCCATGCTGTCGAAATCTTTAGCCATGCCGTGCCTGCTCCCCGAGAACTGTCTTGTTAAATAAATCTTGCGCCTATCACATCATTATGAAGATTTGAGATGTGTACTACCCAATTATGGCCAAAGACTATGACAGTTCTTGTAGGAGCGGTCAACTTGGGTTTGGGTGTGCTGATTGTGGCGCTAGTCACTTTGTTAGGCTGAGTAAAAGGGGTAGTGTGGTGGTTTTCCACATAAGCGAATGATTCAAAGCTTTTTGCAAATATTAAGATGCATTCGACACCCTGGCCTTTGAAGCAAACGGCTTGTTCCTCAGCGTACCAACAGCAAAGTCAATGACAAGCAAATTGAGGCAGCAGTTGGTCCGCTACTTGTTGATTTGTCTGATTCAGAAATAGCCGCTTTTGTCTCAAAAGAATCGAGAGATAAAGATATTGATGTGGCTTGTTCTGCGGCTGTCAAATATATAGGTGCATTGAATCGTTTGCCATCAAGCACGAAGGCACATACTTTGCGAATACTGTATTCCAGCAATTAGCGTTGGGTTTGAGCTAGAACTCATTCGCGAAATCTTTGTATGGCAGAATTTACAAGCCCTTCAACACTACCTCGCTGGGTATATTCATATCGCAAGAAACTCGCATCACTTCCTTTCACTGCAGTGGCCTTGATATGTTCAAGCGCAGCAATACAGCCTAGGAACTCCGCTTGTGGCTGTATGCGCTTAACCGTTGCCAAAATATCTTCACGCAATGAAAGTTGTTCATGAGTTTTGGGGTGAATAAGCGATCCATCTAAGCCAAATCGACAGGCAAGAAAGCGGTTGTAGTTGTAAACAAGGTAATCATCTTCGACTGGATCAGGCTCATTGCGATCCAGTAAATATTTGCAAAGTGCTTGAAGGTAGGCGGCCAGTGCTGCTGCACGATCTACCGAAAGTGGCGTGTCGCAAACGCGCAGTTCGATGGTTCCGTACTCAGGCTTCGGCCGAATATCCCAGTAAAAGTCTTTCATGCTCTTGACCACGCCCGTCAGTTCCATTTTTGAAAAAAACTTATCCTCAAACTCATCCCATTGAAGTAAAAATGGGGCGCGACCACTTAGTGGAAATGCAAACACAGAATTGAGTCGTGCTGAATTAAATAAAGTGTCATAGCCTTGAACAAATGGGGAAGAAGCTGATAAAGCTATGAAATGGGGTACATAACGGTTTAAAGCATGTAGAAGATAGAGCGCTTCATCAGCACTGGTACAACCCACATGCACGTGCTGGCCAAATATAGTGAATTGCTTAGTGAGATAACCATAAAGCAGTGATACTTCTTTGAATCTTGGCTTTTTAAAAATTCGGCGGTCAGACCACAGCTGAAAAGGGTGAGTTCCACCACCGCAAACACCGATATTGAGACGGTCACCTGCTGTTACAACCTTGTCACGCATTTCCTTGAGCTGTGCTAACAGACTTGCATACCCAGTGTGAATATCTGTTGCCATTTCCAACATGCTCTCTGTGACTTCGGGTGTCACATTTCCAGGAAACGACTTGCGTCTTAACAACTCGAGCATATCCGGACTTGCTGCAGCCAAATCAAAGTCATTCAGGCCGATCAGCTGCAATTCAAGCTCGACCCCAAGACTTAGTGATTCAGAGGTTTTGAATTGTTCAAGGGGCATGTGATGACTCCTTGCCCTCTGGCACTTCATGGGCCCAGATCAGTGCTCTTTGAACAAATATTGGACCGAATACCTCCATCGTCAATGCAACTGTTGCCAGAGGCGCTAATTGATCAACAAAGCTGACTCCAAGATAGCGTGTTTGCTCTAAGACCAAAATAACGAAGGCAGAAACTGGTGTGGTTGCCATACCTATCAGCAAGCCCTTTCGCCATGAAACGCCACTCACAAAAGAAAAAAGCCCAATTCCTGCCATTTTTGCAAGTTGCCGAACCGCGATGATGGCCAGACCAAGTCCTATGCCTGCATAGACTTGTTCCCATTCAAGGGTAGATGCTATGAAAACAAATAAAAGTATCGATAAAAGATCTCCCAATGCACCAAATCCACGCTGCGATGTTTTCATAACGATACGGCGGTGTCGTGCGGTTAATCCAAAAACAAGCGCAGCTAGAACAGGAGAAAGTTTCAAGCTGTGCGCAAGGGCAACAACTCCAATGATGGCAATCGTAAACGCCAGCGTACTATCGTTGCTGGTGCGGTTTGTGAACCTAAGCAAGCTAGGAATAAACACACCAGCGGCGACACCTAAGAGAATAGATATGACGAGAACTATCAAACTGCTGTATGAAGCATCCCAGAGATCACCCGAAGTTTGAAAAACCACAAATCCAACAATAACTTTGAAAGCAAACACGGAAAGAACGCAGTTCATGGCAGATAAATGCAGGATGCGTTCGGTGACTTGACCTGAACTGCGTTGTTCGTTGATAACACGCACAATCGTTGCAGGCGATGAAGCCATTGAAAGAGCTGCCAATAGCAAAGAAGTTGATACAGATTGATCAAAATAACCTGAAACAAAGTAAACAGCTGCAAAGGTAAGAGAAGCCTCAGTGAGACTCGTTGCTGAAATCCAAGGATTTGACTTCAGCCATCGTAAATTAATTCGGTAACCGCATTCAAACAACAGCAGACCAAATGCAATATTCGCAAGCAAAAGCATAGATGGTTGCATTTGAGGCAGGAGTCCTAATTGCGATGGGGCAAAAATAAATCCGACGAGTGCATAGGAACTAATGCGTGGCAGCCTTAGCCATTGGTGTCCCATTTCACCTACAAACCAAGCAAGAAGAATGGATAAAGGCCAAGCCACATCCATAAAAAACTGTTGAAAATTGATCAAGTTTTATCCTATTTAGGTTGCTGACGATAAAGTAAGTTTGTTCTTTACGCCGTGCGAACAGGGTTGGAGCCGTTGAATTTGGCTAATCGGGGTGTCGTGAGAAACGACACTATTGAAACAGGGTTAGAGTTGTCCATTGAATGTGCAATGCCTAATCTGAGGTAAAGGTGCCCGAGACCTTGCCGCAAATTTTGAACACTGTCGGCCTTGACCATCAACACGCTCAAAAGGATCGCCCATACGAGGGTAACATCAAATGACTTACATGCTGGCGTATCAGCTTCAAAAATGATGGTGTAGAGCTTTAAACACCATCCCCCTAAGGGTCATTCAATGCTGTTAAAGTGTTTTTTTAAAGTATTTATGAGTGCTTGAATTCGCCTTTGATAAAAAGAGAAATCTCTGACAACACACTTGGACTGAACCGAATATGTATTCTCTTCTCATCGTTTTGTTTGTCATCACGTATACAGCCATTGCATTCGAACACCCTATCAAAATAAACAAATCGGCCTCTGCCTTGTTGGGGGGTTGCTTGATGTGGGCGGTTTATGCGTTGGGGTCAGCCGATCCTTCCACGATCTCTCATGATTTGTCTGAAACCTTGGTGAGTACGGCTCAAATTGTTTTTTTCCTGATGGGTGCCATGACCATTGTGGAGGTGATCGATACCCATAAAGGGTTTGACGTGGTGACCTCTCGCATCAAGACCACCAGCCTGCCTCAGTTGCTGATCTTGGTCTGTGGGGTTACTTTTTTCTTGAGTGCTATTTTGGATAACCTGACCACCACGATTGTGATGGTGTCTTTGTTAAGTAAATTGCTCAAAGATCGCAAGGACCGGTTATTTTTTGCGGGCTTGGTGGTGATTGCTGCTAATTCAGGTGGGGCTTGGTCGCCTATTGGGGACGTCACCACCACCATGTTGTGGATTGGCGGACAAATCACTTCTTTGTCGATCATCCAATCGTTGTTCCTGCCTTCTGTGGTGAATTTGCTGGTGCCCATGGTCTACTGCGTTTGGCTTTTGCGTGGAAGGTTGGTCGTACCGCCTGACGCTCAAAGCGGTGACAGCAGCCACCTCATGCCAACGGACAAGACTTCAGCTTTTGAAAGAAACACCATGTTTTTTTTGGGCTTGGGTGTGTTGGTTGCCGTCCCCGCGTTCAAAACCGTCACTCTTTTACCGCCTTTTGTCGGTGTCTTATTGGGCTTGGGCCTGTTGTGGTTGGTGGGCGATATCTTGCACAAGGGGAAGACGGATGAAGAGCGCAGCAAATTACAACTCTCCCATGCGCTTTCACGCATTGACATGTCCTCCATCATTTTTTTCATCGGCATTTTGATGGCGGTCGCCACGCTGGAACACACCCATATCCTGACGGAATTGGCGCAATGGCTGGATAACACCGTCGGCCGTCAAGATGTCATCGTCATGTTGATTGGGGTCTTCAGTGCCATTGTCGACAACGTTCCCTTGGTGGCAGCATCCATGGGCATGTATTCCATAGAAACTTATCCAGTAGACAGTTTTTTGTGGACTTTTTTGGCATATTGCGCGGGTACCGGTGGATCGATTTTGATCATCGGTTCAGCGGCAGGCGTGGCCGCCATGGGTATAGCAAAAATTGACTTTATTTGGTATGTCAAAAACATCAGTTTATTGGCGCTTGCTGGTTATTTGGCAGGTGCTTTGGTGTTTATCGTTCAATACCAATTAGGGACATAAAAACCCCCCTTCTTTTGCAGACATGAAAACGGACACCCTTGATATGTCTTCAACTGGTCCCACACATTTAAGTTGCCCTTATATTTGAAGAATGCAACTTTATGAACGTTATCAACGCAAAAATTAATTCATGCAATTTTGATATCCTTATTTCTCGTGAATGCACCAGCAATGGCAGATACAAAAGATTCGGCATTGGGCGTTGCAAACGCATGGGTTGCTGCGGTCAATCAACACGACCTTGATGGCATCGTCGACAACTTTGCATGCGATGCAAGTTTTTTTGGTACAAGCACGAAAACGCTGATCTCCGATGCCCAAGGTGTCAGGCAGTACTTTGCAAATGTTTTCCAAGCTTATGCACCGGTCATGGTTGAGCTGGGTCAGGTAACGGTCACTGAACTATCTGCTGACAGTGCTGTCATTACCGGTTTTGATCGTTGGAAAGTCACTGTGAATGGTGCGCCAGTAGAAGCAGTTGGAAGAATAAGCATGGCAGTAGCTGTGCGAAACGGTCAATGGAGAATTGTGAGTTTTCATCGATCCATAATGCCCAATTGACTTGGATAGCTAATATTGCTTGGCTGTGCATTGACTTCATTTAGACGTTTATTACACAACGTGCCTTCTATGCCTGGTCTATGGATCACATACCTGTATCCACTTTATACGCAATGATCAAAATTCAAAATCCCGAATTTGATCCGTATTTATCTTCCGGAAAACTTGCTCTCAACTGCGTTATGGAATATCTGAGATTGAACGATGAGCCAAAGTAATTAGACAGCATCCAGTAACGGCTCGGCTGAGTTGATTGCAGTCGGTTCAATCGACACTGTTACCGCAGTGTTGAGGAATTACTAGGGTCACTCACAGTCACCTTGCGACGCCGTATTTGCGAAGTGATTGCCGTTTAATCGAGAACAGATTTTTATGACGATTGGTTCAGACGTTAGCGCTGGCACATTTGGCACATATGCAGGCTCGTCCCTTGGCTTCATTAGGCACTTGATTCATGACTTCAGCAACAAACACCGCATCAAAGCACCAGCAGCGTTCAGGCTTGGTGCCAGAGGCTTTGGCTTTTTCCATGGCGCACACATTCGGTTCTTGACAGATAGGGCAGCGGGTTGGGTCAATGGTGTTCATAAGTCCTAAGCCTATCAGCTTAGACGGGTGCTTTCAATCCAGGATTTCGCAGACCTTGAAGAGCTTGCTGAGTTTGTTGTGTCCATATCGAACCATACCTAACCCTTAAATGATGACCAGTTATGTAATCAGAGTCAGAAACCTTGAATACCTACCAAAAGCCAACCACTGTTGTCATGCTTGCTGCGGGACATGTTCCAGATTTCTTTGAATGATTCGGGGAGAGCGTTGGACTCTTCGCGAATCATCCCAGTAAATTCAATGCTGGCCAAATAACCGTCTTGGGGATCTTCAATACCCAACAACTTGGCCTCAAGTGAAACCACTTCAGTCATAGACATCTGACCGACTGAGCTTGCCGCATCACGCTCGGCAATTTGAGCCTTGATTTCAGTCAACATGCTGTCTGTCATCATTTGGCGCAGGCTGGAAGTGTCTGAGCGATCCCAGGCGTCTTGCATGGTCACGAAGTTTTCTTTGGCCTTGGATAAGAATCCATCCACATCAAACCCGGCAGGTACAGACCAATTGGGCTGAAAGCCAGAAACAGCAGAACCAATCATGCTGCCTGTGGAGGAGCTGCGGGTGTTTGGCTGCGACTTAAACATGGCCGTTGGTTGTTGGGCGGGATAAGCGGCAGAGGCGCCTTGGTAGGCAAGTGACCCAGGGGAGGAACCCATGTTGGCTGCTGCTTTGCGACGCATGAAGTATCCGATGGCCATCATGATCGCTAAGGCAATGAGACCGAACATGATGATTTGTCCAAACTCTTCACCGAATCCCAATGAGCTTACCAACCATGCCTGGCCAAGACCTACTGCGAGACCGCCGAGCATGGCTCCCATAGGGCTTCTTTGGGGTACTGCGGCGGCGGAGGAGGCAGGAGAAGCAGGGCTTGCATTTTGTGCGGGCTTGGTACCTTGGGTTTAGACACATTGTTGGATTGTTGTCCCATGGATTTTCCTGAGCCCATGCGTCTAGCTGCTTCAGCAGTCAGACTGGAAAAACCAACCAATAACACCATGGCAATGGAAAGAAAACGATTGTTGACAGGAAGCTCCTAAATGGATTGATACAACTGAGTTAACCGTATCTCAGAAAAATATCGCCTTTATTTGCGCCAGAAGTGCGAACTGAACAAAACCAGCACCGACAGCAGCTCCAGTCGGCCCAGCAACATGGCAAAACTCAAAACACCCAGCTGGAAGGGATTCAGTCCGCCGTAATTGCCCGAGGGTCCGACCTCACCCAAGCCTGGTCCGATGTTGTTAACGGTGGCAATAACCGCCGAAAACGCGGTCACGATGTCCATGCCGCTAAGCAAGAGCAGCATGCTCAGACCCATGGTGGCACCGCCATAAATGAGCATGAAGCCCAGCACCGCCGTCATGACCGACATGGGAATAACGGTACCGCCCAGCGTGACTGGGTTGACGACACGCGGGTGGATGATTCGCACCAACTCGCGCTGGGCTTGCTTGACCAGCAAGACCATGCGCACCATCTTGATGCCGCCACCCGTAGAACCTGCACACGCCGCAAAGCAGCCCAAGAACATCAACAAAATCGGTGCAAACGCCGGCCACTGCGCGTAATCGGTGGCGGCATAACCGGTGGTGGTAGCCAAAGACACCACATGAAAAGCACTGATGCGCAAGGCTTCCAGCCCGTCTTCGTAAACACCATGGACCAGCAGCAAGGCCATCACCAACAAGGTGGAGGCCAACAAGACAGCGAGGTAAGTGCGGATCTCGCCATCGTTGCTGATGGGCAGGATGGAGCGGCTGCGCAGCACAACAAAGTAGCGCACAAAACTGATCCCCGCCAAGGTCATGAAAACGATGGCCACCCATTCGATCATGGGCGAGTTGAAGTGCCCAAAACTGGCGTCATACGAAGAAAAACCACCCAAACCCATGGTGGTGCACATGTGCATGAAGGCATCGGCCCAGCTCATGCCAGCCCAGCGGTAAGCCAACAGGCACGCACCTGAAAACAAGAAGTAGACCCCCCACAAGCCCCGCGCCGTTTCGGCAATGCGGGGGGTGAACTTGGTGTCTTTCATAGGGCCGGGCATTTCGGTCTTGTACAGCTGCATGCCGCCCAATCCCAACATGGGCAACACCGCCACCACCAACAGCATGATGCCCAGTCCACCGATCAGTTGCAAAAAGCAGCGCCAGATATTGACGGAAACCGGCAAATGCTCTAACCCCGTCAAAGCCGTTGCACCCGTTGCGGTGAGCGCACTCATGGCCTCAAAGTAGGCCTTGAACCAATTGATCTCTGGCACCAAAAACATGAGTGGTAAGGCCGAGTAAGCGGGCAGCACCAACCACACCAGGTTGACCAGTAAGAAGCCGTCTTTAGCCAACAGTTCGCGCTGGTGGCTCTGCGTGATGGCTGCCAATACCATGCCGCTGGCAGCAGTCAGGCCAAAACCAGCCAACCAAATCAATTGCAAATCTTGGTGGTCTTCGAACCAAGCCCAAATGCCTGGCACCAAAAATGTCACCGAGAATGCAATCAATATGCGTGCCATCAAGGACAGCACGGGTGCGAAGAAAGTGAACATCAGCCAAAAAAGGTCGCGCTGACCTGAAAAAGTTTTTCCACCGCACGCACATCGCGTTTATTAGGGATGAAAAAGATGATGTGATCATCGGCCTCGATCAGGGTGTCGTGGTGAGGCATCAACACCTCGGATTTATTGCCGTGGCCACGCACTATAGCGCCCATGCTCACGCCTTTGGGCATTTTGATTTGTTCTACACGGCGCCCGACCATTTTCGATGTCTTGAAGTCACCACGCGCAATGCCCTCCAGCGCCTCGGCTGCGCCACGGCGCAGGCTGTGCACCGCCACCACATCGCCCCGGCGCAGGTGCGCCAACAACTCGCCAATCACGGTTTGCGCAGGTGATATCGCAATGTCAATCGTGCTGCCTTGCATCATGTCGGCATACGCACGGCGGTTGATCAGGGCCATGACGCGCCGCGCCCCCATGCGTTTGGCCAGCATGGCGGACATGATGTTGTCTTCGTCGTGGCTGGTCAGCGCCAGAAACAGATCCATCTCGCCCACATTTTCTTCGTGCAGCAGGTCTTCATCGGCACCGTCGCCATTCAGAATCAGGGTGCTGGAGGGCAATTGGCTGGCCAAATATGCGCAGCGATTTTTATCGCGTTCTATCAGCTTCACATCGTATTTGTCAGCCAGAATACGCGCCAAACGCAAGCCCACCTTGCCGCCACCGGCCAGCATCAGGCGCTTTACGGGCTGGTCAGTTTTGTGGATGCCGGCCAACACGAAAGTGATTTTGTGGGTGTCGGCTAACAC
>CAMCWS010000136.1 GCA_945882755.1 Bordetella parapertussis
TTTTCATCAGTTTCCAGCACTTTCACACGCACGATTTGACCTTCAGCCAACACGTCGGTGACCTTGGCAATGCGCTCGTGGCTGATTTGGCTGATGTGCAGCAATCCGTCTTTACCGGGCAGCAGATTGACCAAAGCACCGAAGTCCAAAATCTTGGTGATTGGGCCTTCGTAAACCTTGCCGATTTCCACTTCTGCAGTGATTTCGCTGATGCGACGCTTAGCCTCTTCGGCCTTTGCGCCATCAGTGGCAGCGATGGTGATGGTGCCGTCTTCTTCGATGTTGATTTGGCAACCTGTTTCTTCTGTCAGCGCACGAATGACAGCACCGCCTTTGCCGATCACATCGCGGATTTTTTCCGGATTGATCTTCATGGTGTAAAGCTTAGGGGCAAAGTTACTGACTTCGGTTTTGGCCTCTCCCATGGCTTCTTGCATTTTGCCCAAAATATGCATACGCGCTTCTTTGGCTTGGGCCAAAGCAACTTGCATGATCTCTTGGGTGATGCCCTGAATTTTGATGTCCATTTGCAAAGCAGTGATGCCGTTGGTAGTGCCAGCAACTTTGAAGTCCATGTCGCCCAAGTGATCTTCGTCACCCAAGATGTCGGTCAACACCGCAAAGCGGTTGCCGTCCTTGATCAGGCCCATGGCAATACCAGCAACGTGCGCTTTCATGGGCACACCCGCGTCCATCATGGACAAGCAACCGCCACAGACGGAGGCCATAGAAGATGAACCGTTGGATTCGGTGATTTCTGACACCACACGCAAGGTGTAGGGAAATTCCTCTTTGGAAGGCAAACAAGCCGCCAAAGCACGTTTGGCCAAACGGCCGTGGCCCACTTCGCGGCGCTTGGTCGAGCCCATGCGACCCACCTCACCGGTAGCAAAGGGAGGCATGTTGTAGTGGAACATGAAACGGTCTTCAAACTCACCAGCCAGTGCGTCAATGCGCTGAGCATCGCGCTCAGTGCCCAAGGTGGTGATGACCAAAGCCTGTGTTTCGCCACGGGTAAACAAGGCTGAGCCATGGGTACGGGGCAAAACACTGTTGCGGATTTCAATGGGGCGCACAGTGCGGGTGTCGCGTCCATCAATACGAGGCTCTCCAGCCAAAATTTGGCTGCGAACAATACGAGCTTCGATATCGAACAACATGTTTTCGACTTTTACGCTGTCGAACTCGACACCATCCGCTTTCAAGCCGGCCATGACCGCGGCATAAGCCTCGCGGCATGCTTGGGTACGGCTTTGCTTGTTGCGGATTTGGTAAGCCGCAGTGAGTTTGTCGTCGGCCAAAGCAGCAACCTTGGCAATCAGGGGTTCGTCCTTGGCGGCTGCAGTCCATTCCCAGACGGGTTTACCTGCTTCGCGCACCAGCTCGTGGATCGCATTGATGGCTACACGGCTTTGCTCGTGACCAAATACCACCGCGCCCAACATGATTTCTTCTGACAGCTGGAGCGCTTCAGACTCAACCATCAGCACGGCGGCTTCGGTACCGGCAACTACCAGGTCCATCACGCTGTCTTTGCGCTGGGTTTGTCCAGGGTTCAAGACGTATTCGCCATTGATGTATCCCACACGGGCCGCGCCTATGGGGCCGTTGAAAGGGATACCAGAAATAGCCAAGGCGGCCGATGTGCCGATCATCGCGGCGATATCTGCGTCCACCTCGGGGTTCAAAGAAACGGTGTGGATGACCACATGCACTTCGTTGTAAAAACCTTCAGGAAACAGCGGACGAATGGGCCGGTCAATCAGGCGACTGGTGAGTGTTTCAAGTTCGCTGGGCTTGGCTTCGCGCTTGAAGAAACTGCCAGGGATTTTGCCTGCGGCGTAGGTTTTTTCAATGTAGTCAACGGTCAGGGGAAAGAAATCTTGGCCCGCTTTGGCGCTTTTAGAAGCGACAACGGTAGCGAGTACGACGGTATCGTCAATATTGACCAACACCGCGCCACTGGCTTGGCGTGCAATTTCGCCGGTTTCCATGGTGACCGTGTGCTGGCCCCATTGGAAAGTTTTGCTTACTTTGTTGAATAAGGACATGTGTATTTCCTGAAATTAGGCGGGAAGTGAAGGCCACTTCACCAAAGCCCAAAAACACTTATCAGACTACGATGCCATTCCAGAAAAATCGGTTCTTTTGGAATGACACAGCTTCGATCTGCTTCAGAGTTTTTGTAAAGTTTTTCAATACGGCCAAGCCCTGAGCGTTTGTGCTTAGAGCTTGGCTGAGATGAAAAATTACTTGCGCAAACCCAGCTTGGCGATGAGCGATGTGTAGCGCTCGGCGTCTTTGGATTTGAGGTAGTCGAGCAATTTGCGACGACGGCTGACCATGCGCAACAAGCCACGTCGACCATGGTGGTCTTTCGCGTGGGTTTTGAAGTGAGGAGTCAGTTCATTGATGCGTGCTGTCAAGATGGCGACTTGCACTTCGGGACTGCCAGTATCGTTGGCTGAACGTGCATTGGCCTTTACGACCTCAGCTTTATTGAGAGTTGTCATGGTGTTTTCCAAAAAATTTGACATGCGCCAACAGCCGGAAATGCCAGATGGCGTGAACTTAGTACCCCTAAAGGCCTAAGCCCGACTATTATAGCTTGGATAACCAGCGATCTAGCCGCTCAGCCCCTAAGCGCAACCTGTCAAGTTCTTTGGAGGCAAAACACCAACGAAGCCAGCCTTGTGCCTCTGGAGCAAAGGCGCTTCCAGGGGCCAAGCCCAGACCCGCCTCTTGCACCAAACGTTTGGCGATTTGGAAATCATCCATACCATCAGGTAAACGAAAAAAAAGGTACATGCCGCCATCAGGCAAAGCAAATTCAATAGAGTCAACACCGCTTAGCGCATCTGCCAAGGTGTCTCGACAAAGACGCAAGTGGGAAACAACGCGGGGGGTAACCTCCTCTGCACGCTCTAAAGCCACCAAACCTGCACGCTGAACAAACACTGACGCGCAAGAGGTATTGAATTCAATCAATTTGCCCATGTGCTGCGTCATCTCTGGCGGCATGACCAGCCACCCCAAGCGCCATCCTGTCATTAAAAAGCTTTTGGAAAAGCTGTGCGCCACCACCAGTTTGTCGTCCAGTTGCGCAATATCCAAAAAACTGGGGGCGCAATGGTTTTGGCTGTCCAAGAAATAAAGACTCTCATAAACCTCGTCCGCCAAAATCCACGTCCCTGTGCTTCGGCATTTGTCCAAGATGGCTTGCTGTTCTTGTCGATTCAAGGTCCAGCCTGTTGGGTTATTGGGGGAGTTCAGCACCAGTAATCGGGTATTCGTTGTGATGCTGTTCAATAGTTTTTCAAGTGGCAACGCCCACCGACCCTTGGTAGGCTCAAGACTCAAAGTTCGCAATTGGGCACCCAAAATCTGTGGCTGAGCTGTCAAGTTTGGCCAAACAGGGGTCACCACCAAGACCTCGCCCCCCGCGTCAACCAAGGCCTGCATGGCCAACATCAAGGCATTCACGCCCCCTGAAGTGACAGCAATACGTTCACTGCCGATGTCGACACCATGACGCTTAACCATCTCTGCAGAAATAGCTTCGCGTAACTCAGGCAGGCCTAAGTTATGGGCGTAAAACGTTTCACCTGCATGCAAAGAGTCGATGGCGGCTTGACGAATAAAGTCAGGTGTGACCTCGTCGCTTTCACCAAACCAAAAAGCCAAAACATCGCTTCTACCAAGGCCAGCATTGGCGAGTTCTCGGATTTTGGAAGCTTGTAATTGCTGAATGGCTTGTCGCATGGATAAATGAATTTGAAAAAGATCTATATCTGCGCCAGTGGCCAACGCGGCAGAACATCAAAAGCATAGGAGGCGTGTGCTTGCTCAATGCCTTGTTGCAAACGCATGCCAGCCGCCATGGCGATCATCGCGCCATTGTCGGTACACCACTCTGCATCGGGAAAATGCACGGTTGCACCCATGCGCTGCACCGACGTGGTCAGCTGCGTTCGCAAAGCGCGATTTGCACCCACCCCACCCGCAACCACCAAACGGCTGATGCCCGTTTGGGTCAATGCGCGTAAAGATTTTTTGACCAGCACCTCCACAATAGCGGCCTGTGTAGAGGCAGCAATATCGGCGCGGTGCTGGGGTAATTGATCTGCAGACTTTTTGCATTGGGTCAGCACCGCAGTTTTGAGTCCGGCAAAAGAAAAATCTAAATTGGGTTGATGCAGCAAGGGGCGGGGAAACGCATACGCATCCGCACGGCCTTGGTTAGCCAATGCGGCTAAAGCAGGGCCGCCTGGATAACCCAAGCCAAGCAATTTCGCTGATTTGTCAAATGCTTCACCAGCTGCGTCATCGATGGTTTCACCCAATAACTCGTATTGACCAAGTGCTTTGACCCACATCAGTTGTGTGTGTCCACCCGACACCAACAAAGCCACAAAAGGAAATTGTGGCGGGTCGTCGCTTAGGAACGGGGACAACAAATGGCCTTCCAAATGATGAATTCCCATCACAGGCTTGCCCAAGCTGGCAGCCAAAGCGCAAGCAGAGGCCGCACCAACCAACAGAGCGCCTGCCAACCCCGGGCCTCGGGTATAGGCCACCACATCGATATCCGACAGAGATTGCTGGGCAGAAGCCATCACCTGCTCCACCAACGGGACGAGACGACGGATATGGTCTCGGCTGGCAAGTTCGGGCACCACGCCACCATAGGCCTCGTGCATTGCTGCTTGGGTATGCAAATGCTGCGCAAGCAGCTGTGGCCAAACGGTGCTTTCACCCGTGCGAACCAAAGCCACACCAGTTTCATCGCAAGAAGATTCAATCCCTAGTATCAACATGGCGCTGAGTTTAGCCCTGCTTGATTCATTACATAACTACAAGTCATTTAACTTATCAGACAATATCAACCATGAGCATTGCGCATTTCATTCGGGAAATTGGACGAGGCAAACAAGGGGCAAGGGATTTGTCGCGTGAGCAGGCTTGTGAAGTCATGACACAAGTATTGCTGGGCTCTGTTGACCCAGTGGCCTTAGGCGCTTTTTGTATTGCCATGCGCATCAAAGGTGAAACAGCTGAAGAAATGCTGGGGTTTCTAGATGCTGCTCATGCACAGATGCAAGTTTTTACCAATAACGAGCTTCAACCGGTGGTTGTATTGCCTAGCTACAACGGTTCACGAAGACTCCCTTTGCTCACACCTCTCTTGGCAAAGTTATTGACCAACAAAGGTCATGCGGTGCTCATTCATGGCACCCATACCGAGGACACACGTGTCTTCATACACGAGGTGCTATTTGCTTTGGGGATTGAACCGACAACCGCCATCAAAAGCATTGCCAAAGGCGAAGTTGTCTTTGCACCAACACGGTTGTTGTGCGAAGGTTTATGGTCACTGCTACAAGTTCGTCGCAAAACGGGTTTGCGCAATTCCGCCCACAGCATGGTCAAGTTGATGAATACTGTTTCGGGCAACAGCATTCAAGTAGCCAGCTATACCCATCCAGAATACGCTGCGTCCATGCAAGCCACCCTTGAAGGGCTCAAAGCCAACGCCCTGTTGCTACGCGGTACGGAGGGTGAGCCCGTGGCAGACCCTCGCAAACTGCCCAGCATGCATTGCTTTATCAAGGGACAAGCTTTTGCACATCTCGATATCGCACCTGAAACTGCACATGAGACCACCGACATGCCAATGGGCATGAATGCGCAGCAAACCGCAGAATTCATTGACGCCATGCTCAACGGACGCAAACCTGTCCCTCAGCCAATACAAGCACAAGCAGAACTCATTTCGCGTTTGTCATTGGCCTGTATGGATAACAGTGTTAGAAACGAGACACCATGACAAAAACATCCCCTAATGTATTTGTGACACTTGTTGGGGCTGGGCCTGGCGACCCTGAGCTCTTGACGCTCAAAGCGGTCAAAGCGCTGCAACAAGCAACCGTTATTTTGGTTGACGACTTGGTCCACCCCGATGTTTTGCAACATACTCAGCCTCAAGCACGTGTGGTTCACGTAGGCAAGCGCGGCGGTTGTCAATCGACACCACAAGCCTTCATCGAAAAATTGATGGTACAAGAGGCATTGGCTGGCGAAACCGTGGTCAGACTCAAAGGCGGCGACCCCTTGCTGTTTGGTCGGGCTGGCGAGGAAATCGCTTACCTTCAGTCGCATGGCGTGGGCATCAAAGTGATCAACGGCGTAACTGCTGGACTTGCCGCCATCAACAACCTAGGGATATCTTTGACGCACAGGCAGTTTGCGCATGGGGCCATCATGGTGACTGGGCACTCACCTTCAAGCCAATCAAATACCCCTGCTGTGAATTGGGAACTTCTAGGTCACACAGCGCATACTTGCCGATTGACATTGGTCATTTACATGGGCGTCAACAGTTCCGAGGAGGTACAAACAGCCTTGTTGAGCTCCATGCCACCCGACACGCCCATTGCAGTGGTACAAAACGCGAGCACACAAAATCAATGCAGTGTTATAGGGCAACTTCACGCTTTGCATACATTGATTTGTGAAGCCGAAATGGCAAGTCCTGCCATCATTTTTGTAGGTGACGTGCTCAATACGCTCGTCAGTTTGCATGATGAAGAATCAAATCTTCACGGAACTTATGCCATTGCCCGTCCAAGCGCTTGATGGACAGGGGATAATCAGATCTTTGGATACTGGATATTGACATGGAAGCAGAACGCATCAACAACATTGGTAACTTGCTCAACGACTTGCAAGCGCGAACACTTGATCTTCGGGGGTATCTTTGACTTCGATGCCAAATCTGAACGACTGAGAACAGTCAACGCTTCCCTTGAAGACCCAAGCGTTTGGAACGACCCCAAAAAAGCGCAAGAACTGGGCAAAGAAAAAAAGTCTCTTGACGATATTGTGTTGACCATTGGCCGCTTAGGCCAAGAAATTGAAGACAACACAGAGTTGTTTGACATGAGCAAGTCTGACAACGATGAGTCCGGACTTCTGACCATAGAAGAAGACACACAGCGCATCTTGTCTGAGGTTGAAAAACTCGAATTTCGGCGCATGTTCAATAACCCTGCCGATCCGCTGAATGCATTTCTTGACATTCAAGCCGGCGCAGGTGGCACCGAGGCTTGCGACTGGGCCAGCATGCTTTTGCGCCAATACTTGAAATACGCAGAACGCAAAGGATTTAAGGCGACATTGGAAGACGAGTCTCCAGGGGACGTCGCTGGTATCAAAGGCGCCACCCTGAAAATTGAGGGTGAATACGCGTTTGGTTTATTGCGAACGGAAACAGGTGTGCATCGTTTGGTTCGCAAGTCTCCGTTTGACTCTGCAGGTGGACGTCACACCAGTTTTGCCAGCGTGTTTGTCTACCCTGAAGTGGACGACTCCATTGAAATCGATATCAATCCCTCCGATGTGCGAACCGACACCTTCCGCGCCAGTGGCGCAGGTGGGCAACACATCAATAAAACCGATTCTGCAGTTCGCCTGACCCATATTCCCACAGGCATCGTCGTTCAGTGCCAAGACGGAAGAAGCCAACACAGCAACCGCGATGTGGCATGGAAGCGTTTACGCTCCCGTCTGTATGACTTTGAAATGCGAAAACGCATGGAAGCCCAACAAAAACTGGAAGACACTAAGACCGATGTAGGCTGGGGACACCAAATTCGCAGCTATGTGCTTGACCAAAGTCGCATCAAAGATTTGCGTACCAATGTTGAAATCAGCAACACCCAAAAAGTGCTGGACGGCGACTTGGACGCTTTCATTGAAGCCTCGCTCAAACAAGGTGTTTGATGTTTCACTCCAAACCATGCTGTCACTTCCAACCTTGCTGTCACTTCCAACCTTGCTGTCACCTCCAACCTCGCTGTCACGTACAAACACGCTGTCACTGCGAGCGCAGCGAAGCAGCCCCCCCTATGAATCAGGAGAAATGTAATGCGTGAAGGACAACCCCTCGTCACCCGCCGCGAGGATTACCAAGTCCCAGGATTTTGGATAGATACCGTTGATTTGGTGTTTGATCTGGATCCAACCAAAACACGGGTCCTCAACACCATGACTGTTCGACGCAATGTTGAAAGTCCATTGCAAGCCTTGCGCTTGGACGGTGAAGACCTCAACCTCTCTCGCGTTTTACTCAATGGCCAAGGAACCAGCTTTAAGATTGAAAATGATCAACTGGTGCTGGAAAATCTTCCAGAAGGCAGTGATCCCTTTACGCTAGAGGTTTTCACCACCTGCAATCCTACTAAGAATACGCAACTCTCAGGCCTGTACCTGAGTCAAAACTCTTTGTTCACGCAGTGTGAAGCGCAGGGATTCAGGCGAATCACTTATTTTTTAGATCGTCCCGATGTCATGGCCAATTTCAGTGTGACTTTGCGAGCGGACCCTGCTCTCTTTCCTGTACTCCTGTCCAATGGCAACTTGATGGAGCAAGGTTCCTTAGATGACGGCAGACATTTTGCTCGTTGGATAGACCCCCACAAAAAACCCAGCTATTTGTTTGCCTTGGTTGCAGGTCAATTGGTTTGCCGTGAACAACGCATCGTTGCTCGCAGCGGTAAAGAACACTTGCTGCAAATTTATGTGCGGTCTGGCGATTTGGACAAAACCGAACACGCCATGAATGCATTGATCGCTAGTGTCGCTTGGGATGAGCATCGCTTTGGCTTGAGCTTGGACCTTGAACGTTTCATGATCGTAGCCACATCAGACTTCAACATGGGTGCGATGGAAAACAAAGGCCTGAATATCTTCAACACAAAGTACGTGCTTGCCAATCAAGCCACTGCGACAGACCAAGATTTCTCAAACATTGAAAGCGTGATTGGTCACGAGTATTTTCACAATTGGAGTGGCAACCGAGTGACTTGCCGAGACTGGTTCCAGCTTTCACTCAAAGAAGGCTTGACGGTGTTCAGAGACCAAGAATTCAGTCAAGATTTGGCAGCCAGCACGTCTGCACGTGCCGTCAAACGCATCGAAGATGTCAGGTTGCTAAGAACAGTTCAATTTGCCGAAGATGCCGGCCCTATGGCACACCCTGTTCGCCCAGACACCTACATGGAAATCAACAATTTCTACACCGTCACGGTATACGAAAAAGGTGCAGAAGTTGTTCGCATGATGCAGACTTTGGTGGGGCGTGAGGGTTTCGCCAAAGGCCTGGCGCTGTATTTCCAACGACACGATGGCCAGGCAGTTACTTGCGACGATTTTGCACAAGCCATCGCTGACGCCAATCCAGAATCCGCATTGGCACTTGAGCTACAAAACTTCAAGCGCTGGTACAGCCAAGCCGGCACCCCACGCCTAGATGTTCACGGCATCTATGAACAAGAACAACAGCGCTTCACGCTTCACTTCAAACAAAGCTGCCCCCCCACTCCTGGGCAAGCGACCAAGCAGCCCTTCGTCATCCCCGTGGAAATGGGCTTGTTAGGCATGGATGGCACAGTTCTAGCAGAACACCATCGCATCGTGCTCACCGAAACTGATCAAAGCGTGGTGTTCGAGGGCATGACCCAAATGCCTGTGCCGTCATTGCTGCGTGGTTTCAGTGCCCCCGTTCAACTGCACTACCCTTATGAAATTGATCAACTGCTGGTTTTGTTGGCGCATGATTCTGATGCTTTCAACCGATGGGAAGTGGCACAGCGGCTTTACATGAGCAGCATATTGACCGCTCTTTCATCAGATGCGCGAAATGAAGCTCTGCTTTCGCCTACGCTGATCAATGGCTTGCGGTCTGTCCTACGCGACCCGACACTGGACGCAGCCTTCAAAGAATTGGTGCTGATACCGCCGAGCGAATCCTACATCGCAGAGCAATGTGCAACAGTCGATCCACAGCGCATCCATTCCGTACGAGACACCCT
>CAMCWS010000137.1 GCA_945882755.1 Bordetella parapertussis
CAAAGCTACCCCTATGTGATGGGATGGCGAGTGAGCATTGCCGACTTGGGTCTTATTGCACCCATGTATGCACACCTTGGACGCGACCCGTACCCCACTGCATTGATGAAGAAGCAAGCGCCCAATGTTGCGCGATGGGTCGAGCGTATGCAACTGCCCAATACACCGGACGGTGAATATGCACCTTACGTTGCCGATTGGCTTGCCGATGATGAGATCCCCGTCACACTGGAGCCCGTCTTGACCTTGTTGTTTAAGGACTGGGGGCCACAGCTAAGTGCCGACATCGCAAGCTACCAGCAATGGCTGCTTGCACACCCTGAAATTCAAGCTGGATACATGATCAATGTCAACGACAAACACATGGTGCACCCCACATTGGGCATGGTGAGCTTCGTATGGCGAGGTGTACAGGTGCAGCGTGCCAGTGCAGTGCATGGGTTGTGGTTGTTTCAAACAGTACAGGATGCGGTGAACGCCGTATCGGGGGACGCTGAACAAAAACTGGCCGCATGGGTCGAGCGCGCAGGAGGGCAGGCAGTGATGGATTTGCGTCTGCCGCGTGCCATAGAGCGGCAAAACAACTTGCTGGTTCTTAAGTAACTGGAGACACACCACATGAGTACCTCGTCCGACATGCTGGCCTTGCAAAGGCTTTACCACTGGGAGGCGACTGCGCCCCACCGCGTTTGCTTCACACAGCCTGTAGGGCAGGGCGTGGTCAAGACATTCACATGGGCTGAAGTTGCACATGAAGTGCGTTGCATGGCAAGCCATCTGCAATCGCTGGTCTATGCGCCTGGCAGTCGAATCGCCATTTGGGGGAAAAATACCGCGCACTGGCTCATGGCCGATTGGGCCATTTGGATGGCTGGCCATGTTTCTGTGCCCTTGTATCCCACTTTGGCTATCAAGACCGTTCAGCAAATCTTGGCGCACAGTGGTACATGTCTGATGTTTGTTGGCAAGCTTGATGACGCGGATGCGATGCGGTCGGGTGTTCCAGATCATTTGCCTTGCATCAACTTGCCCTTGAGCCCTCAGTGGCCAGGCGTTGAGTGGTCTGACATTGTGGTTAAGCAAGCCCCACTGCAAGGCCAAGTTGTGCGACCTGCAGAAGACCTGTGTACGGTGATGTATACCTCTGGCACCACAGGCAATCCCAAAGGCGTGATGCACAGCTTTGGTACTTTCCAAGCCATGATTGAACAGGGCTTAAAGCGTATCCCTCTGAATCAGAACGATAGGATGCTTTCCTATTTGCCTTTGTCGCATATTGCAGAGCGGGGCTTGGTTGAGCACATGTTGTTGGCCACGGGCATGCATGTTTTTTTTGCAGAGTCGCAAGAGACCTTTGCGCAAGATTTACAACGCGCTAGGCCCACTTTTTTCTTTTCAGTACCTAGGTTGTGGCTCAAATTTCGCGAAGGTGTACATAGCAAGATGCCAGCGAAAAAACTGGCGATGCTGCTCAAAATCCCACTTCTTAATCGTTTGGTGCAGAAAAAAATATTGACGGCTTTGGGGTTGGACCAATGTCGCGTGGCTGCAGGTGGCGCTGCACCCATGCCGCCAGAATTGTTGCGCTGGTATGGCGCACTGGGTTTGAACCTTATCGAGTTATATGGCATGACCGAGAACGGTGCCACCCATTCGAGCGATGTGAGACATCCAATGCCCGGCAGCGTAGGACAAGCCTTGAATGGGGTGAAATGCCGACTCGACCCTGACACCAGCGAAGTTCAGATTCAGTCCTCTGGGCTGATGTTGGGTTATTTTTTAGAGCCTGAACTCACCGCCCAAGCCTACACCTCCGATGGCTGGTTACGTACTGGAGACAAAGGCACGCTGGATGCGCAGGGCAATCTCAAACTCACGGGGCGGGTGAAAGATTTGTTCAAAACCAGCAAGGGTAAATATGTTTCACCTGCGGCCATTGAGGCCTTGCTGGCAGTGATTCCCGGCGTGGAAGCGTGCTGTGTGGTAGGTGCGAATATGAACCAACCTTTGGCCATACTGGCGCTTACACCCGACTTGGTCAAACAGGCCAATCAACCTCAAGCACGTCAGCAACTGCAAGACTTCTTCGCGAATGAATTGGTGAATCTGAATCAGCAACTGGACCCGCATGAACGCCTGTCGTGTTTGGTGCTGGACCCAACACCATGGACCGTTGCTTCAGGCTTCATCACGCCCACGCTCAAAGTCAAGCGCAACCAGATTGAAGATGCTTATGGCGCTTTGTTTGAAACGTGGATAGCAAATGGCAAAGCTGTTATCTGGGTCAAAGCGTTCTAAAATTAAAAAATAAAGGAAACAAAGATGGAATTTACAGAGCTCATCAAAGAGCGCAAAAGCATTCGTGGTTATCAGCAAAAACCTGTTTCCAGAGAAGTGATAGCTGAAATCATCGAGGTAGCCAAGTGGGCTCCGTCGTCGATGAACACCCAGCCTTGGTATGTGCATGTGGTGACAGGCGAGCCCTTGGACCGCATACGTAAAGGCAACTCAGAAAACATGATGAATGGCGTGCCGCCCAAGCGTGACTTCCCCATGAAAGAGGAGTACGAGGGGATTCATCGCAGACGTCAGGTTGATATTGCTATTCAGTTGTTTGAAGCCATGGGTATTGAGCGTGACGATAAGGTGCGACGCACAGACTGGGTGATGCGCGGTTTTCGGCAGTTTGATGCGCCCGTGTCACTGGTCTTGACCTATGACAAATATTTGGAACCTGCGGCCATCAGTCAATTTGATTTAGGGGCTTTGTCTCACGCGATAGTGCTGGCGGCGTGGGAGCGAGGCCTGGGTTGTGTCATCAACGGTCAGGGCATCATGCAATCCAAGGTGGTGCGTGAGCATGCAGCTATTCCAGATGATCAAAACATCATGATTTGCATTGCCATGGGCTACCCCGATGA
Source organism: Bordetella parapertussis (assembly GCA_945882755.1). Taxonomy (GTDB): domain Bacteria; phylum Pseudomonadota; class Gammaproteobacteria; order Burkholderiales; family Burkholderiaceae_C; genus Limnohabitans. The sequence goes on from CAMCWS010000137.1 coordinate 2,922, forward strand.
AAGCTTCGTGGCCAACACCGTCAAGTCTGTACGCGAAGACAGTGAAAAATTTGTGCGTTACGTGGGGTTTTGAATCTAATCAAACAAACGTTCAATCAGCCAAGACAAGGCGATCAGGAACACGATCACTGAAATCCACCGTGTCAGCCATGCCTTGGACTGGTCATTGCGTGCCAACAGGACGATCGGGATACCCACTGCCAGAACCGCAGCGATTTGTCCCAGCTCAACCCCGATATTGAAGGCTAGTAAAGCTTCAATGAAATACAACTGTGAAAGCCCCAACTCTCGCAAGCCGTTGGCAAAGCCCATGCCATGAATCAGACCAAATACAAGTGCCAGTTTCCAATGACTGAACACGATACGTTTTTGCAAATTTAAGGCGGCCGACAGCATGATTGAGAAAGCGATCACTGATTCAATCCATCGCGATGGTAGGGTGATCCAGTCCATGACCGAGGCCAGCAAAGTGACCGAGTGCGCCAGTGTGAATGCAGTGATCACCTTGAGTGCAAACAATCCTGCAGCACGGGTGCCAACACTGTTTGTGTCTGATCCCCGCTGCAGCAGCATCAAGCCTGGCAAAAGCAAAGTGAAAAGAAACAGCAGATGGTCAGGGCCACCCCAAATATGCATGGCACCCTCTTGGGTGAATAAACCCATGGTGGCCCAGCGCTTGGATTCACCCAAGGCAAACCGCTGGGTCTCCTTGCTGGAATCAAAGACCGATGTTATTTCCTCTTGTCCCAGCCGCAACTTGAAAAAGGCCCGTCCCAGCTTGTCGTTTTGGTTGAAAAAACCATACCGCACCACCACAAATCGGACCGGGGCTGGGATGCTCGGACCGCTAAAACGTTGCCGCACATACAGTCCATCGTTGTGCAGCACCACCGAATGCTCGATGAAGTCCAAGCTTTGTGCTTGCTCATTCACTTCCACCACCAGCGACTCCTGAATGATCTGGGTAATGGCGGTTTGCTTGGCCTTAAGTTGCTCGGGTGTGGGGGCGGAAGTAGCCGGTTGTGTGCTGGCTTGCGCGGTGTTTTGCAACAAATTGTCCAAGTCTCTTACGATGAAATCGATGTCTATGCGTAGTTGGCCATTGACATCGGTCACATAGAGATAGCTATTGCCTGTTTGATGCGCTGATAGAGGTGCTGAAAAGAAGAGCAACATCACCAACAGAGCTGTACTTGCTTGTTTGAGCCAGGGGTTCATCATTTTAAAGGGTGGTTTTTTTAAAAGTTGCCCAAAGCTTCAAGCGTCAGTGGCTTGAGGCTTTGCGGATACTGGCTGCGTAATTGGGTTAGTAATTGCTTGAATTTTTTCTGCCCATCAGCAGGTGAAAGCAATTGTTGATCAATGGCTTGCAATGTGTGAATGGCTTGAATGAACTGCACCTCTTCTTGGTTGACGATAGGGTCCTTGGATTTGAGCAAGGTGTCGCCTATCTGAAGCAGCTTGGTGAGTTCTTCGCGGCTTTGTGACAAGGGTTTGAGCGGGTTGTCTGTGAAGCTGTCGTAAAACTGGTTTTTGAACAAACGGTAGGCTGCAAGCGTTCCATACCCAGCCTTGGGATGAAGCGACAAAGCACTGCGGTAATGATCCAAGGGCGACAAGTACAAACCGATCTGCGTGGATTTGTGAAGAGTGAACCCTCCGCGGGCCAGCTCGGTTAGCAGCACGGCTGACTCCAGCCCATTGACTGAACCATGACTTTGAATGTCTTCATTGAATAAATCACGAATCTCGTCCAAAGTGGTTGCTATCGTGAAGTGCGCCTTGGCTTTATCGACAACCGAAGTCGTGGAAGCCAGTACCTGCTGGCTTTGCTGCAATGTCAACATGAAGCGCTGACGCGTTTCGGTGGTGATCGAGTCGTGCGCCCAACTGCTCAGGCTGAAGATGCACCCTAGCAACCAAGCGCAGGTGCGCAGTCGGACTTGGTTCTTCATGAGTCAGCAGGGGTTGGCGGTGGTTCTAGCTTTTCGCCACGGTAAGAAGCCAGCGCACCAGGATGCAGATCCATGCCAAAACGGGCGGGGGCGGGC
>CAMCWS010000138.1 GCA_945882755.1 Bordetella parapertussis
CGGTGATGAGCCAATTGAAGGCATGGTTCGATGACTACAATTCTTACCATCCGCACAGCGCATTGGGATATTTGCCGCCACAGATGTTTCGAGAGAAACGATCGGCAAATTAAAACTGCCGGTGGTACTGAGTTACAGGGTCAACTCCACCAACAAATTCCTGAGATAGCACTTAATACAAGTAGTTGCTGAGTGCGAGTGCAACAGTAAACATCTTTTAAAGACTCTAACTATGACCATCTTTCTTTAAACATTGCAACAAGCAAGGAATGCGGCCTCGATCTGGAAACAGATCTACAACCAGGTCAGACCAAATAGCAGCGTTGGAAGGATTTCAACTAATGAGTGGTATGGCAAACGGGGGCAGGTCACTGCAGTTCGTGGTTTTGCGCAGTCACTTTTGAGCTTACTGATCAAGCGATACAAGACTCAGCGCTGGTCTAGCGCTAAGCCACAGCTTTCGCAGTTGGGTTTGTTTTGAATACAGCGATCGTCCTTCTATAAATTAGCGAAAGCATTGTCTTTGCTTCGATGTGCAGCGCCCGCTCGATGTGACGACTACTAAAAAATTACCGGAACAGGCTGTTCTGTGAGCGACCTATAAAAATGGGAAGGTTCTGTAAATGTTGGGAATTTCCCGCGAATAACGGGAAAGCCTCTACCCCAACTTCCCCCAAGGCACTCTGCGGATCGAGCGCCTTGGATGGTATAGAAAATTGTATGATGTAAAAACTTATACCATCAAGATGATCGTAAACGCAAGCAAAATCAATGGCTTACGATTCGTTGGCATTTACGAAAAAAGCTCGGAGTGAGTGCCACTACGCACAAACACCACCAAGCCAGCTTTACCCGAATCATCAAGTCTGTAGATCAGCAGGAAATCGCCACCTATATGGCACTCACGATGACCTAGCCAATCGCCCGTCAAGGGATGGTCTAGCCAGTCGGGCGGTAGCGGCCCATTGTTCGCAACCAGAAGCAGCATGGCCTGTTTCAACCCATTCATGTCGTACCGACCTGAATGAGAAAGACGCTGCCAATCCTTCTGAAATTCTCTGGTGTAGTCCGAAGCCCGAGGCAGGCTTGTCCGCTTACTTGCGGCTGGCTTCTTCGAGGTCATTCAACAGCGCGTCAGCAGTTGAAAAACGAGCGCGGCGGCTCTGAACAATCTGATCAGCCTCAGCGATGGCCGAACGACTGGTTTCATTCGGAGCTTTGAGCGCGAATGGCAGTTCTTTGTCCGCAACGATACGAGTCAGGAACACGCGAACAGCATCCGAAACAGTCAGTCCCATGGAGCTAAGCGTTTCAGCCGCTTGCGCTTTGATTTTTTCGTCCACCCGAACGTGGACCATTGTGGTGGTACCCGCCATGATTGCCTCTTGAGTAAGTGTATTGAGATACATTGTATCTCAATACGCTGGTTTGGCTAGAGCACGGCCGTCAGCCATCCTAAGCGCCAACCAATTCCCAAGAAATTTGATACTTTTCCCACGTATTTAGTACAAAACAAAGCTAACGACGTAGTTTTTTCCCAATATTTACGGACTTCTCAAATGTTCGATATAAATTGAGGATGTAGTTGCAAGCTTCTCAAAAATACAAAATTGAATGAACTAAAACTCAGAAAATACAAAGATAAATGAGTTTTTTGCACAAGATCTAATGAACAAAAATGAAATAAATTTATACAAATCAACAGCTTAGATGGATTGCAGATACATAATTGAATGACTTTCAGCAGCGTCAATCGCACTTGGGACGCCTGCTGGGCCACACCATGCGCCGCTTTGACGCCAGGGTGTTGACCCTGATGGCGCAGCAAATTGATGCGCCTTTGGCCTTGTCCAATTTGGCGGCCCGTGACAAGGTGAGCGCAGCAAACATCCACATCACACGGCACCTGCCCTTGCAAGGCGCAAGGTTGAATGAACTCGCCACCATGGCCGGCATGAGCAAACAGGCCATGGGCGACTTGGCCAACCAATGCGTGGCTTGGGGGGTAGTGCGCCGAGAAGACGACGAAGGAGACGCACGCGCCAAACGCATCGTCTTCACCGAAACAGGCCTTTCATGGCTGAAAGCCTTTGAAGCCGCCATCGCGCAAACCGAGGAAGAATTTCGCCAAGAAGTGGGCGTGGATGTGGCAACTGTTGTCAGTTTGGGGTTGGAAGCCTACGCCGCAGACTGGCGTTAACCCCCATCTATTTGCGGCTTTTTACCGCTAAGTTCACCCTAGAATGGATAAAAACTCAGTCGAGGGAGACAGCGCATGCGCATACTGATCGCTGAAGATGACCAGGTGCTGGCAGACGGTTTGCTTCGCACCCTGCGCGCATCCGGCGCTGCCGTTGACCATGTCGCCAACGGCAGCGAAGCCGATGCCGCTTTGATGACCTCGCAAGAATTCGACCTCATCATCCTCGATTTGGGCCTGCCCAAAATGCATGGCCTGGAGGTCTTGAAACGGCTTCGCGCAAGAGGCAACAACCTCCCCGTGCTGATCCTTACCGCCGCTGACAGCGTGGACGAACGTGTCAAAGGTTTGGACTATGGCGCGGACGATTACATGGCCAAGCCGTTTTCTCTGCAAGAGTTGGAGGCGCGGGTGCGAGCCCTGACCCGGCGCGGCATGGGCAGCACCACCGCCACCATCAACCACGGCCCTTTGGTGTACGACCAAGCAGGACGGGTTGCCACCATCGACGGACGCATGGTTGAGCTATCTGCCCGTGAACTGGGTTTGTTAGAAGTGTTGTTGCAGCGGTCTGGCCGCTTGGTCAGCAAAGACCAATTGGTCGAACGCTTGTGCGAATGGGGCGAAGAGGTCAGCAACAACGCCATCGAGGTGTACATCCACCGTCTGCGTAAAAAGATTGAAAAGGGGCCCATCCGTATCGCCACGGTACGTGGACTGGGCTATTGTTTGGAAAAAATCCATCCCGCTACTGATACCGCACCGACTGCACCGTGAAGCTGTTTCAACGCCGCCAACGCTCTTTGTTTGGCGAAATTCTCGATTGGATGCTCACGCCATTTTTGCTGCTGTGGCCCATCACCTTTGGCTTGACTTGGCTGATTGCCGAGGGCATTGCCA
>CAMCWS010000139.1 GCA_945882755.1 Bordetella parapertussis
GCGATGATCAGCCAGTTGCGAAGGCTGACGCGAACACCCAACAGCAAGCCCGACAGCAAAGCAATCAACAAAGGGGTTGTCATATTGATGGCCGTGGCGTTGGCCAAGGGCATATGAAACATCGCAGTCAAGTACACCAGACTGGCCAAACCATCCAATGACGAACGAATCCAAACCCAGCGGTCCACCAAGGCAGCGATAGCGTTGCGTGGGCTTTTGAAACTGCCCATGTAAACACACAGCAAGGCTAGACCCAACATGGCCAACAGGCCACGCAAAAAAATCAGTTGGGATGGAGGCAGACTGTCGCTGACATACTTAACCAGCGAATCGTTTAAAACAAAGCTGGCCATACCGACCGACATGGCGATCACGCCACGTCGGTTGTTGGCTGAGGTCATAGGGTGTCGATGAAGCTGCGCAGTTTGTCGGAGCGGCTGGGGTGCTTGAGTTTGCGCAAGGCCTTGGCTTCAATTTGGCGAATACGCTCTCGAGTGACGTCAAACTGCTTGCCCACCTCTTCCAAGGTGTGGTCGTTGTCCATCTCGATGCCAAAGCGCATACGCAGCACCTTGGCTTCGCGAGGTGTCAGGCCATCCAAGATTTCCTTCACCACGTCACGCAAGCCAGCTTGCATAGCGGCCTCGAGAGGCGCTGTGTTGGCACCGTCTTCGATGAAGTCGCCCAAGTGTGAATCGTCATCGTCGCCGATGGGCGTTTCCATGGAGATAGGCTCTTTGGCAATCTTCATGATCTTGCGGATCTTGTCCTCAGGCATCTCCATTTTTTCAGCCAAGACAGACGCATCGGGCTCGAAGCCAAACTCTTGCAAGTGCTGGCGGCTGATGCGGTTCATCTTGTTGATGGTCTCGATCATGTGCACCGGAATACGGATGGTGCGGGCCTGATCGGCGATGGAGCGGGTGATGGCCTGTCGAATCCACCAAGTGGCGTAGGTTGAGAATTTGTAGCCACGGCGGTATTCGAATTTGTCCACGGCCTTCATCAAACCGATGTTGCCCTCTTGGATCAAGTCCAAGAATTGCAAGCCACGGTTGGTGTATTTTTTGGCAATCGAGATGACCAAGCGCAAGTTGGCTTCGATCATTTCTTTCTTGGCGTTGCGTGAGGAACGCTCGCCTTCGTTCATGCGTTTGTTGATGTCCTTGAGTTCGGCCAAAGGAACCACCACGCGGGTTTGGATGTCAGTGAGTTTTTGCTGCAACTCTTGGATGGCAGGAATATTGCGGGTCATGGTGACTGACCATGGTTTGGCTGCTGCCGACTGCTTTTCCACCCACTTGAGGTTCAACAAATTGAGGGGGAACTCTTTGATAAACATGTCTTGTGGCATACCGCAGCGGTCCACAATGATGCGACGCAATTCACGCTCCTTCTTGCGCACGTCGTCGACTTGACCACGCACCAGATCACACAATTTTTCAATGGTGCGAGCAGTAAAACGCACACTCATCAATTCTTCGCTGATGGATTTTTGGATTTTCAAATAAGTAGGTGAGCCGTAGCCTTCTTTGTCAAATGCTTTACGCATTTTTTCAAACAAGATTTGCACACGGTCAAAGCGGGTAAGGGCTTCGGTTTTGAGCTCTTCCAGTTTTTTGGTTAGAGCCTTGGAGCCACCTTTGCCATCGTCATCATCGGAGTCATCGAACTCGTCGAAGTCTTCTTCGGCCACATAGTCGTCGGCTTCGTTGGCGTTGCTAAAGCCGTCAACGATGGTGGAGATGACCACCTTGCCTTCGCGGATGTCTTCTGCCATGCGCAAGATTTCAGCGACAGTGGCGGGGGATGCGCTGATGGCTTCCATCATCGCCATCAAACCGCCTTCGATGCGCTTGGCAATTTCAATTTCGCCTTCGCGGGTCAGCAACTCCACGGTGCCCATTTCACGCATGTACATGCGCACGGGGTCGGTGGTACGGCCAAATTCGCTGTCCACGGTGGACAAGGCTGCTTCGGCTTCTTCTTCAGCTTCTTCCTCGCTGGCCACGGTGGGGCCGGTGTTGGTGATGAGCAGGGTTTCTGCATCAGGGGTTTGTTCGTAGACCTGTACACCCATGTCGTTCAACATGGTGATCACGACTTCCATGGTCTCGGCGTCCACCAGTTTGTCGGGCAGATGGTCTGAGATTTCACCGTGGGTTAAGTAGCCACGGGTTTTACCCATTTTGATCAGGGTTTTCAGGCGAGAGCGACGTTTGGCCAAATCTTCTTCGGACAACACGGCTTCGTCTAAACCAAATTCTTTCATCAAGGCACGCTCTTTGGCCTTGCTGATCTTCATGCGCAAAGGCTTGACCTTTTCGCCAGTGGCAACGGTCTCTTCGGCAAATTCAGCCTCTAAGTCGACCAAATCTTCGTCTTCAGGCAACCCTTTTTTGGCGGCTTTGCCTTTGGCCGCGGTTTTGCCTGTGGCTTTAGGTGGTTTGGCTTTTTCAGCGCTGGGTTTGGCTGGGGTTTTTGCCGCTGGCTTGGCTGCAGCCTTCACGGGAGCCGCTTTGGCGGCGGGCTTAGCCGCAGTTTTAGCAACAGGTTTTGCCGCAGTTTTCGCAGGAGGCTTGGCGGCGGTTTTGGCTACAGGCTTAACGACAGGCTTAGCAACAGTTTTGGCAGGGGCTTTTTTGGCAGGGGCTTTTTTGGCAGTCGACACAGGAGAGGCTTTCTTCGGTACAGGTTTCGCAGAGGCTGCTGATGGTTTAGCGGCTGTTTTGGCCTTGGCAGGCTGGGTGGACTTCTTGGCTGGCATGTCAATCCTTGAACAACAAAAGGGGGTATCAGCATGCTTTGAACACACGCTAACGGGACAGTGGCAGGGGTTCCAAACAAGTTGAAAGGGCGATCATTTGGTATGCAGTCCTTGCGGTGAACGGCGGGTTGTGAACTGCGTCACGGTTGGCCTGGCCCGGAGGTGCTGCTGTCGCACTTGCTTTGGAAAAGTGGATTATACCAGCGGAGCTTTTTTCAGTTCGGCTAAACGGCCATTCAATTGCTTGATGCGTTCATAGGCGTCGGGGTCGCTGGCCATGCGGCGGGTCAAGCTGTCTATTTCTTGGGAGATTTGGTCTTTTTCTAAAGCCAACATGATGCTTTGCAATTCCCCTGCATCGCTGTCGATATCGGAGGGCGCATCATCGATCAAACGCGACACCACCGCCTCATGGACGTGTCCACGCAAGCCCTCACGCAAGCCTGCCAAGGGCTGCACGCCGTTTTCCAGCCACTGTTGGTTGAGCCAAGCCATCAATTCGCCGTAAGGGGCAGGCATCTCCAGTAGTAAATGCTGTTGATGTGCAGATAAGCCATACCATTGCTGCATATCCGCAAACAAAATTTGCAAGGCTCGGTCATGGCGTGAGGGGGCTTTGCTGCGCAGGTTGATGCCTATGGGGGGAGGACGTTTGTTGTTGCCGCTGCGTGTCCAAGTAACCGTGTTGGCAAACCCAGACTTTGCCGACGCTGGTTTGGCGTTGGGGGCACCCGAGGGCGTCGTAGCCAGCCACAAGCGCTGCAGTTCGTGTTGACCAATGCCAACGGTGTCAGCCAGTTCTTTGAGCAACTGGGTTTTAAGCACGCCTTCTGGCATGGCCAACCACAAAGGCTTGGCTTGGGCCGCAAACAAAGCCCGCCCTTCAGCGGTGTCGATGTCGCAGCCATCTCGGGCCACTTCCATCACAAAGCGGGACAGGGGCGTGGCGTCTGACACCATGCGTGAAAACGCGTCCGTGCCATAGGCTCGCACAAAGCTGTCGGGGTCATGCTCGGCAGGCAGGAACAAAAACTTCACATTGCGGGTGTCGGTGGCAAAGGGCAGGGCACCATCCAAGGCTTTACGCGCAGCGCGTCGCCCTGCTGCATCGCCATCAAAGCTGAAGACCACCGAGTCGGTGAAGCGAAACAGTTTTTGCACATGGTCGGTGGTGCAAGCGGTACCCAAGGTGGCGACTGCGTTGGGAAAACCCAGTTGGGCCAAGGCCACCACATCCATATAGCCCTCGGTGACCAGCACATAGCCAGCTTCACGCAAAGCGGTACGCGCTTCAAACAAGCCGTACAACTCACGGCCTTTGCTGAACACTGGGGTTTCGGGGGAATTCAGGTATTTGGGCGTACCGTCCCCCAACACCCGTCCGCCAAAGCCTATGCACTCGCCTTTGACATTGCGTATGGGAAACATGATGCGGTCGCGAAAGCGGTCGTATCGCTTGTCTTCTTCGCCACTTTCTTCGTGGGAGATGACCAAGCCCGACTCCACCAGCAAAGCGTCTTGGTAGTCAGTGAACACGCTGGCCAAATTGCGCCAGCCATCGGGTGCGTAGCCTAGGCCAAACAGCTTGGCAACCTCTCCGGAGAGGCCCCGTCCTTTCAGGTAGTTCACCGCTTGCGGACTGGTTTTCAGGTGTTTGCGGTAAGAATCACCGGCTTTTTCCAGCACCTCGTTCAAAGTGGCTTGACGTTGGCGCTGTTGTTGGGCGCGTTGACGCTCGGCGGGGTCGGCATCGTCTTCGGGGACTTGCAGGCCATAGCTTTGCGCCAAATCTTTCACCGCTTCGATGAAGCTCATGCCGCCATGCTCCATCAAAAAGCCAATGGCATTGCCGTTTTTGCCGCAGCCAAAACAATGAAAAAACTGCTTGGTCGGGCTGACGGAAAAAGAGGGTGATTTCTCGCCATGAAAAGGGCACAGGCCCATGTAGTTGGCGCCGCCTTTTTTTAGTTGCACATAGCGACCCACCACCTCCACCACATCGGTGCGGTTGATCAATTCTTGGATGAAAGACTGAGGGATGGCCATCTCAGTCGCCAGCGACCACGCCCTCTCGGCGTGGGTCTGCAGCGCCAAACCAAGCGGGACCTAGGCGTTGCAGCGCTTGCAGTCCACTGGGCATGTCCATCTCTTTCACCGGATGGCCCAGAATTTTCAAATTCGACAGGGTGGCAGAGGGAAACAAGCCCGATTCCAACAACAAGGGGGCGTTCGCGCCGGTCACGCCTGAATGCGGCAGGTTGATGGCTTGTTGGGCGTCAAGCTCCCAGTGCAACAAGCCCCACAAAGTTTGGGCAGTGAAGTGGATGATCATGGCGCCCCCTGGGCTGCCCAAACTGGCCAGCAAGTCGCCGCGTTCATGGTTGGGGTTTTGCGCAAACACCAGGGTAGGGCTCATGGAGGAGCGAGGACGTTTACCGGCTTGGACGCGGTTGGCCACAGGGCGGCCATGCTCGTCTTGCGGGGTAAAGCTGAAGTCTGTCAATTGGTTGTTCAGCAAAAAACCGCCGGGCAAATTTTCCACGCTGACCATCAAACGTGAACCAAAGCCACTCTCGATGGTGGTGGTCATGGCCAAAGCATTCCCCAAGCCATCGACGATGCTGATGTGACTGGTGCCGTACTCGGTTTGGTCCGGCATGGGTGCCCATCCCTGCAAACGGCTGCCAGGGTTGCCGGCGCTCACCTGCGCAATGCGTCTGTCGGCAATAAGGCTTGCACGTGACTGCAAATAAGTGCTGTCCAGCAGATCGTCCCAGTCTTGGCTGGGTGGGGCGACAAAAGCAGGGTCAGCGATGAACTGCGCACGATCGGCAAACGCTAAACGGGCCGCTTCGTTGTAGTTGTGCAGCCAAGCGGTACTGGGTATGGCGGTGTTGCGCTCGGCCCAAGGGGAGGGGGGAAGTTGGTTGCTGGTGTCAGTGGCAAGCATGCCAAAGATTTGCCCTATGGTGATCAGCCCCGAGCTGGGCGGCCCCACGCCGCAAACCTGCACTTGCTGGGTCGGGCTGAAGCTGCTGGCATGAGAAAAACACAGGGCATCGCGTTCTAAGGCTTTGTATTTTTCCAAGTCTTGCAGGCTGAGAAATCCGGGGTTGGTCTCGTGCTGCTGCACTTTATCGACCATGGCTTGGGCAATCTCACCGTTGTAAAAAGCGTCTGCCCCGTCTTGCGCAATGCGCTTGAAGATGGTGGCCATAGCGGGGTTTTGTAAACGGTGGGCTATGGGCCAAGGCGCGCCATCAGACTGAAAAAAGTAGGCCAAGGCTTGGTGGTCGCGTTGCAGTGTTTTGTCGGCACTCAGCAGGGCATGCAAGCGTGGGCTGATGGGAAAACCGTCTTCGGCCAAGCGGATAGCCGGCTCAAACAATTGCGCCCACGGGAGGGAGCCGTGTTGCTGATGGGCTTTTTCCAACATGCGCAGCAAGCCTGGCACACCCACTGATCTGCCGCCCACCACGGCATCGTTGAACGCCATGGGTTTGCCTTCCAGCCAAAACAAACGCTCCGTGGCTTTGGAAGGGGCGGTTTCGCGTCCGTCAAAGACTTGCAGATGGTCTTTGTCGTGGTGCAGCAAAAAAGCACCACCGCCTATGCCGCTGGACTGCGGCTCGACCAAGGTCAACACCATTTGCACCGCGATGGCAGCGTCCACCGCTGTGCCACCAGCTTGCAGCACTTGGTAACCCGCATCGCTGGCCAAAGGGTTGGCGGCGGCCACGCCGCGTTGCTTGAGGTGCCAGCCTGGTTTGGCCTGGTAGCCGCTGGCTGCCTCAGGAAAATCGGGGATACGGTAATTCAGCTGGGCTTGCGCTGCGGTAGCGAGCAAGCACAGCGTGAGTGCGAATCCCCTTACTGCGTATGGCACTTACTTGGGAGGAAGGCGAATCGCACCATCAAGGCGGATGACCTCACCATTGAGCATGTCGTTGTCCAAAATGTGCATCACCAATTTGGCGTAATCCATGGGCGTGCCTAAACGTGAGGGGAAGGGCACACCAGCAGCCAAGGCTTCTTGCACCTCTTTGGGCATGGAGAACATCATGGGGGTGCCAAAGATGCCTGGGGCGATGGTCATATTGCGAATGCCCAATTTGGACAGATCGCGTGCGATGGGCAAAGTCATGCCCACGATGCCACCTTTGGAAGCCGAATAAGCCGCTTGGCCGATTTGACCATCATAGGCAGCAACAGAGGCGGTGGAAATCAACACGCCACGCTCGCCAGTGGCTTCCGGGGAGTTGGTGCTCATGGCCTGAGCGCTCAAGCGAATCATGTTGAAGCTGCCCACCAAGTTGATGTTGATGGTGCGCTGAAAGCCTGCCAGCAAGTGCGGGCCGGTTTTGCCGACGGTGCGTTCTGCGGTGGCGATGCCTGCGCAGTTGATGAGGCCGCTGAGTTTGCCCAAGCTTTGCGCTTTGGCAACCACTGCGGCGGCTTGCTCTTCGTTGGAAACGTCGCAATGCATGAACACACCACCCAATTCGGCGGCGATGGCTTGGCCTTTTTCGTCTTGCATGTCAGCGATGACGACTTTGCCGCCGGCAAGGCTCAGCAATTTTGCTGTGCCTTCGCCCAAACCGGACGCGCCGCCGGTCACGATAAATACATTGCCCTTGATTTGCATGAATTGCCTTTCAACACGGTCTAAAAGAAGTAAGCCTGTGATTATCGCAGTGCTAGCTGGGCGACAATCGGCACATGAACACACAGACAGTTTTTCCTCAGCGCATTCGCCAGCTCGGCTTGGCTGCCTTGCTGGTGGCCTTGGCTGCCTGCACCACCGTCAAGCCCCCTGAGGTGGTCACACCTGCTGAGACGCCCCAAGTGCCTGCGCCCAAAAAGGTGCCTAAATTGGGGCTGGCCTTGGGCGGAGGCGCGGCGCGAGGTTTTGCGCACATTGGGGTGATTCAGGTTTTGGAGGAAAACGGCATCAAACCCGACATGGTGGTGGGCACCTCGGCCGGCAGCGTGGTCGCCGCTTTTTATGCCAGTGGCAAGACGGGGGCACAGTTGCAGTGGTTGGCCGACAGCATGGACGAGTCGCAACTGACGGACTGGTCCGTGCCATTTTTAAGCCGTGGCATGCTGCGTGGCGATGCTTTGGGCCGCTATGTCAACACGCAGCTCAACGGCTTGCGCATCGAGGATGTCAAGATGCCTTTGGGGATAGTCGCCACCGATTTGCAAACCGGTGACGGTATTTTGTTCCAGCGCGGCGATATTTCCTTGGCTGTGCGTGCCTCCAGCGCCGTGCCTTCGGTGTTTGAACCCGTTCGCATCGGCAACAAAGACTATGTGGACGGTGGTTTGGTGTCGCCGGTGCCGGTGCGCTACGCCCGGCAGATGGGCGCGGAGATTGTCATTGCAGTGGACATTTCCAGCCGCCCTGAAGACGCCAAGACCAACGATATATTGAAAGTGCTTTTGCAAACCTTCAGCATCATGGGCAAAAGCATCAGCCAGTTAGAGATGGCGCAAGCGGAGGTGGTGGTGCGTCCTGTCATGCCAGATGTGGGCAGCACCGAGTTTGCCGCCCGCAAGAAAAGCATTGAAGCCGGTAGGGCGGCGATGAAGCTGGCCTTGCCAGCGCTTAAAGCGGCGCTCGCCAAATAAAAAAGGCTCCTCTTTCGAGGAGCCTTTGTGTCAATTCGTTATCGCGAAAAATCTTTCATCAGGACATATTCGTCATCGCGAGGAGCGAAGCGACGAAGCGATCCTTGAAGCAAATTAACGCTTACGTGATGCCTTAGGAGCAACAGTGGTAACAGCAGAAGCTGCCATGGCGTGCATATTGGACTCAGCAGCTTCGGTGGCTTGTTTCACCGCTTTTTGAACGCTTTCGATGGCGCTTTGGCTGGCAGCGATGGCGCTTTTGACCATGGCCACAGCTGTTTCAGAACCAGCAGGTGCGTTTTTCACAGCAGAGTCAACCAAGTTGCTGACGGACTTTTGTGTTTCAGCAGCTTTGTCTTCCATGGCCTTGGTGAATTCGCTGCCAGTGCTGGTGGCGATTTCGTACATGTGGCGGCTGAAAGAAACCGCTTTTTCGCTCATGGGCTGGAGGTAACCGGCTTGCAGAGCCATCAGTTCTTGCACGTCTTTGACGCTCATCATGGCGTGGACGTGGTTTTGGTTGTCAGTCATAGCGGCTTTAGCGGCAGCCATATTGAGTTCAACCAATTTTTCAACGCCTGCGAATGCTTGGTGGCTCAGGCCGAAAAGGGTGTCAATGTTGGCTTTGTTGGCGGCAATCATTTGTTCTGCGGTCATCATGGTGTTTTCCTTTGAAGAAGTTAAATAGGGATACCTGTTCACTGCGTTTTATTTTTGTTGCGGCGCAGCATAGATAGAAGTATAGGGTCAATACTGGTCAAATCAAGTGTTATTTGTTGCAATGCAACAAAAAAGGCATGTTTTTCTAAACCCTTTTTGATCTGGCGCAAATCCAGTCTTTTCGGGCTTTTGGGGCGTTTGCCCGCACAATCATTGGCAAATGAAGCTTTTTTACGCTGCCACCCATGTGCAAACCTTGCCGGACGGCCACCGGTTTCCCATGGGCAAATACGAACTTTTGCGACAACGGTTGGTCGCTGAGATGCCGAAACTCACGCTGCAATCGGCCGATGCAACCACTGAGGGCGAACTGGCCTTGGTGCATACACCACTATACATAGAGTCGGTTTTCCAAGGGAGTCTGCCTCCCGCAGCGCAGCGCGAAATTGGTTTTCCATGGTCCGAGGGCATGGTCGAGCGGGCCAGGCGCTCGGTCGGTGCCACCATCATGGCGGCGCGAACCGCCTTCAAGGAAGGTGTGGCGGCGAATTTGGCTGGCGGCACCCACCATGCGTATGCGGACAAGGGCGGCGGGTTTTGCGTTTTCAACGACGTGGCGGTGGCTGCACGGCTGATGCAAGCCGAGTGGGGCAGGCAGCAGCGAGGGGCTTTGCAAGTGGCGGTGATTGATTTGGATGTCCATCAAGGCAATGGCACAGCGCATATTTTTCGTGATGACCCCACGGTGTTCACCCTGTCGCTGCATGGCGCGAAGAATTTCCCTTTTCGCAAAGAGGCCAGTGACATTGATGTGGAATTGCATGATGGTTGCTGTGACGCACCTTATTTGGACGCTTTGCAAAAGGCTTTGCGCCAGTTACAAGACCGCTGTACCCCCGACTTGGTTTTTTACTTGGCTGGCGCTGACCCTCACGAGGGCGACCGCTTGGGGCGACTGAACTTGAGCTTTGAAGGCCTGCAAGAGCGTGACCGCTGCGTGCTGGCGTGGGCCAAGAACAGGCGCATCCCTGTGGCCATGGCCATGGCGGGCGGTTATGGCAAGCAGATCGAGGACACGGTGCAGGTGCAGATGAATACCTTTGCCCAAGCCTTGGCTGCTTGGCAAGACTGGCAAAATCAGCCGCCTTGAGCATGTAACTATTTCTAAAGTGTTACGTGAATGTATATACATTTGTGTATGATTAATCAATGAAGCTTGCCGGTTTTGATTGGGATGAAGGAAATTGGCCCAAGTGTGGCAAGCACGGGGTATCTCGCGAAGAGATCGAGCAAGTTCTGCTTAATTCACCAACCGTGGTTTTTATGTTGCGTGAAATTGTGTAACAAACTTATTTAAGACCTATCAGTGCCCGATTTATGCACCAAAAGGAGATAGATCATTATGAAAGCCAAATCTAAAGCCATGCCTTCGTTGCCAAGCGATGAAGCAGCGGAGCATTTTGTCGCTTCAGCGGATTTGTCTACCTACGATTTGTCGGGTTTTAAACCCATGCGTTTCGAAATTGAGCCCAAATCTGCCGCGCTTAATTTACGGCTTCCAGAATCTCTGCTTAACGCCATCAAAGACCGAGCCAAGTCCAAAGGTGTTCCCTACACGCGTTACATCCGTATGCTTTTAGAGTCTGATTTGGCACAACCTCGCATTTGACATGACTGCTTCCACACCTGCTCGCCCAGAACCCCACGGGCGTGACGCTTACCCGATCTTTCGCCGCATCACCACCCGCTGGTTGGACAACGACGCCTATGGCCATGTCAACAACGTCGTTTACTACCATTGGTTTGACACCGTGGTGAATGCGCATTTGATCGAACACGGGGTGCTGGACATCCAACACGGTGCAACCATTGGCTTGGTGGTCGAGACGCATTGCAATTACTTTTCGTCGCTGGCTTTTCCGCAAAACGTAGACGCCGGTTTGCGGGTAACGCGCATAGGCTCGTCCAGTGTGCGCTACGAGGTGGGTTTGTTCGCTGAAGGCGAAGCACTCACCGCCGCCCACGGGCATTTTGTGCATGTGTATGTGGACAGCCAAACCCGCCGCCCCGTCAGCGCTTTGCCCCCAGCCTTACAAAAAGTTTTAGAGGACCTTGCATGACATCCGCCCTGAATGCAGTTGACCAAGCCATCACCACCCGCATGTCGGCCAGAGCTTTCACCGCGCAGCCTGTGCCCCGCGAGGTGTTGACGCACCTGCTGGAGCTCGCCGCTCGCTCACCCTCAGGCACCAACACCCAGCCATGGAAGGTGTATGTCTTGCAGGGCGCACCGCGTGACACGCTGGTCGACAAAGTGTGCGCTGCCCACGACGAGATCCGCGCCAACCCAGACATGGCCAATGAGTTCCGCGAAGCCTACGACTATTACCCCGAAAAATGGGTCAGCCCCTTCATCGACCGACGGCGTGAAAACGGCTGGAGCTTGTACGGCTTGCTAGGAATTGGCAAGGGCGACAAAGACAAAATGCACGCCCAGCACCAGCGCAATTACCGATTTTTTGATGCGCCGGTGGGCCTGATGTTCACCTTGGACAAAGTCATGGGGCGTGGCTCGCTGGTGGACTACGGCATGTTTTTGCAGACCCTGATGGTGGCCGCCCGTGGTCACGGCTTGCACACCTGCCCGCAAGCGGCGTGGAACGGATTTGCCAAGATCATCTTGCCGCACATAGGCGCAGGTGACAACGAGATGCTGGTGTGCGGCATGGCGCTGGGCTATGCAGACGAGCGCGAGTTGGTCAACACCTTTCGCACACCGCGTGAGAGCGTGGCCTCTTTCACCACTTGGCTGGAGTAAGTACCCATGGTCATCACCAGCTTACTTGACACCGATCTGTACAAATTCACCATGATGCAAGCGGTGTTGCACCAGTTCCCCGGTGCGCAGGTGAGCTACAAATTCAAATGCCGCACCACTGGTGTGAAGCTAGCGCCCTATGTGGATGAAATACGCGCCGAAATTCGCTCGCTGTGCAAGCTGCAATTCACCGAGCAAGAGCTGGATTGGATGAGGGCCCTGCGCTTCATCAAAAGCGACTTTGTGGACTTTTTGGGCTTGTTTCGCCTGAATGAAAAATACATTGATGTTGTGGGCTTGCCAAGCGGTGAGATCGATATCCGCATCCAAGGTCCGTGGCTGCACACCATCTTGTTTGAAATTCCCGTGCTGGCCATCGTCAACGAGGTGTATTTCCGCAATACCCAGCCCGTGCCCGACTATGTGGAGGGTCGTCAACGTTTGGACACCAAAATCGCCCAGCTGCAAGAGGCTGATTTGGGCGACTTGAAAATTGCCGACTACGGCACCCGCCGACGGTTCTCCAAGGCGTGGCACGAAGAGGTGCTGCGGGTGTTGACCTCGCGTTTGGGCTCGGGTGCGACTGGGCGGTTTGCCGGTACCAGCAATTCGCTGTTTGCCATGAAGCTGGGTTTGACGCCCTTGGGCACCATGGCGCACGAGTACCTACAAGCTTGCCAAGCCTTGGGGCCGCGTCTGCGTGACAGCCAAGTGTTTGGTTTTGAGACATGGGCGCGTGAATACCGCGGCGACCTAGGCATTGCTTTGAGCGATGTGTACGGTATCGAGCCGTTTTTGCGTGATTTCGATATGTATTTTTGCAAGCTGTTTGACGGTGCAAGGCACGACAGCGGCGACCCCTTTACATGGGGTGAACGCATGATCGAGCATTACAAAAGCAACCGCGTAGACCCGCTCACCAAAACCTTGATCTTCAGCGACGGCCTGACCGTGCCACGCACCATCGAGCTGTACCAACGCTTTCGGGGGCGCTGCCAATTGGCGTTTGGTATTGGCACCAACCTGACCAACGACCTAGGGTACGAGCCGCTGCAAATCGTCATCAAAATGGTGGAGTGCAACGGCCAGCCTGTTGCCAAGCTTTCAGACACGCCTTCCAAAAACATGTGCGAGGATGCCAATTACTTGGCCTATTTGCGCCAAGTGTTTGATATTGCACAACCCTAAGCAAACCCATGAACACCCTTCTTATTGTTGTATTTGTCATCACTTATGCAGCCATCACGCTGGAGCATCAACTCAAGCTCAACAAATCTGCTCCTGCGTTATTGGGTGCGGGTCTGCTTTGGTCACTTTACGCTTTGCATCTGGGTGATAACCAAGCGCTGACCCATCACCTGAACGAATCTTTGGTGGGCACAGCACAAATCATCTTCTTTCTGATGGGGGCGATGACCATCGTGGAAGTGGTGGACGCACACAACGGGTTTGAGGTGATTACCCAGCGCATACGAACCAAGCGCCTGTCTACCTTGATGTGGTTGGTAGGCGCGGTAACTTTCTTCTTGAGCGCTGTGTTGGATAACTTGACAACCGCCATCGTCATGGTGTCGCTGATGAAAAAGTTGCTCAAAGAGCGTGAGGACCGTTTGTTTTTTGCCGGCATCATTGTGATTTCCGCCAATGCGGGTGGCGCGTGGTCACCCATTGGGGACGTGACCACCACCATGCTGTGGATTGGTGGACAAGTCACAGCCTTGAATATCATGAAAATGCTGTTTTTACCCTCGGTGGTGGCTGCAGTCATTCCCTTGGTCATCACTGCTTGGTTGCTGCGGGGTCAAGTTGTCAACGCTCCCGCTCAGCGTACTGGCACCTTGTCCAAATCTGCCGCCTTTGAGGGCAATCTGATGTTCAGCTTGGGCTTGGGTGTGCTGGTGCTGGTCCCTGTCTTTAAAACCGTCACAGGTTTACCGCCTTTCATGGGCGTCTTGTTTGGGCTGGGTTTGTTGTGGTTGGTGGGTGACTTTCTTCACAAAAGCAAAGTTGACGAAGACAAAGCTCACCTGACGCTCACCAACGCACTCTCTCGAATCGATATGGCCTCACTGACGTTCTTTATTGGTATTTTGTTGTCAGTGGCTGTTTTGGAACATACCCACATCCTCTCCGACTTGGCGCAATGGCTCAACGACAGCGTGGGTCGCTTGGATGTGATTGTGTTGTTGATTGGCTTTGCCAGTGCCGTGGTGGACAACGTGCCCTTGGTGGCTGCCAGCATGGGTATGTACAGCATGACTGACTATCCACCCGACAGCTTTTTGTGGGAATTCATTGCGTTTTGTGCGGGTACCGGCGGCTCTATGTTGATCATTGGCTCGGCCGCAGGTGTGGCCGCCATGGGCTTGGAGAAAATCAATTTCTTCTGGTATGTCAAACACATTTCAGGCTTGGCGCTGGCGGGTTACTTGGCTGGCGCTTTGGTTTATGTTGTCCAATTTAATTTGATGAGCTAGTTGCACCATGAATCGACCCAAGTTGCTGGTGGGACGCCCCACCTACCCCGAAGTCATCGCCCGTTTACGCGAGCATTTTGACGTTACCGATAACCAAGACGACAAGCTGTGGACCACCGAATCGTGGACAGCCGCACTCAGCCAGCACGAAGCTGCTTTGTGTGTGGGCATCGAGCCTGTCAATGAAGCAGTGTTAGCGGCTTGCCCGCAACTGCGCATCTGCGCCAACTTAAGTGTGGGATACAACAACTTCGATGTACCCGCCATGACACGCCACAAAGTCTTGGCCACCAACGCCCCAGATGTGCTGAATGAAACCACCGCTGACCTGGGGTTCGCTTTGATGATGGCCGCCGCTCGGCGGGTGAGCGAGAGCGAAATTTACATTCGACAAGGCAAGTGGACGCACTGGCGCTACGACCAATTTGCGGGTGCAGAAGTGCATGGCAGCACCTTGGGCATCATCGGCATGGGGCGCATAGGGCAGGGCATTGCCAAACGAGGCGCTTTGGGATTTGGCATGAAGGTCATTTATCACAACCGCAACCGTGTGGACGCTGCCATTGAAGCCGAATGCAAAGCCACTTATGTCAGCAAGCAAGAACTTTTGCAGCAAGCCGATCATGTGGTCTTGGTGGTGCCGTATTCCAAAGCGTCGCATCACACCATTGGTGCGGCTGAGTTGGCGCTGATGAAGCCCACGGCCACGATCACCAACATTGCCCGTGGCGGCATCATTGACGATGCGGCGCTTGCCAAGGCCTTGCAGCAAGGGCAAATTGCCGCCGCCGGTTTGGATGTGTTTGAGAACGAGCCCAAGTTGAATCCCGAACTGCTCAAGTGCAGCAATATTGTGATGACGCCGCACATCGGCAGCGGCACGCTGGCCACCCGTTTGGCCATGGCCAATTTGGCCAGCGACAACCTGATTGCCTTCTTCACCGAGGGCAGAGCCTTGACACCTCTTAATCCCGAAGTATTGGGGCAGGCATGAGCACCGATAACTGGATCGTCGCGGCGGCGGTAGTTGGCGCTTTGCTGATCATGGCGATCTTTAGGCGTTATGCCGGTAAAGCCGCCACGCCAGAAGACCCGCTGCTCAAACTTGACGACAAGTTAGAACGCTTGGAGCGTGAGTTGCGCTACGCCATCAGCGAGTCTTCTCGCACCGACCGCCAAGAGTTATCACAAAGCATGGCGCAGCTGCAGCAGACGCTGACCGAACAGCTGGCGCTTATGCAAGGCACTTTGAATACCCAGTTGCAAGCGCTGGGCGAGGGCAATGCGCGGCGCATGGGCGAGGTGCGTGACACCTTGGACCAGCAGCTGCAGCAATTGCAAAAAACCAATGCCGCCAAGTTGGACGAGATGCGCCAAACCGTGGACGAAAAACTGCAAACCACCTTGGAAGCGCGGTTGAGCGAAAGCTTTAAACAAGTGGCCGAGCGCTTGGAGCAGGTGCACCAAGGCTTGGGCCACATGAAAACCTTGGCCCAAGGCGTGGGCGATCTGCAGCGGGTTTTAAGCAATGTGAAAACCCGTGGCATTTTTGGCGAGGTGCAGCTTGAAGCCTTGTTGGAACAGGTGTTGACCATCGAGCAATACGGCAAGCAAGTGGAAACCAAACCGCGCAGCAACCAGCGGGTGGACTTTGCCATCAAGCTGCCTGGACGCAGCGACGATGGCGCTGCGGTCTGGCTGCCCATCGACGCCAAGTTTCCGCGTGAAGACTACGAGCGCTTGCTGGACGCACAAGACCGTGCCGACCCCATCGCCGCCGAAGCCTCGGCCAAGGCGATGGAGTCACGCATTCGCCAAGAGGCCAAGAGCATCGCCGAAAGTTATTTGGCACCACCCCACACCACCGACTTTGCGATTTTGTTTTTACCGGTGGAGGGTTTGTATGCCGAGGTGCTGCGCCGCCCAGGTCTCATGGACAGCTTGCAGCGCGATTACCGCGTCACCTTGGCTGGCCCCACCACTTTGTTGGCGATATTGAACAGCTTGCACATGGGCTTTCGCACCTTGGCTTTGGAGAAACAAGCCTCCGAGGTGTGGAAGGTGCTGGGCGCGGTTAAAACCGAGTTCGACCGCTATGGCGAATGGGTGGCCAAGGTGCGTGAGCAGGTGCAAAAGGCGGCGGACACCTTGGACCGCGCCGACACCCGCAGCAAACAAATGCGCCGTGTACTCAAAGGCGTGGAGGCTTTGCCCGAGGCCGAGGCTTTGGCGCGGTTGCCTTTGGATGCTTCAGATACGTCAGATGTCGTTGACCCTGATTAACGTCATTGCGACTTCGCGTCATTGCGACTTCGCGTCATTGCGAAGGGCTGTCATTGCGAGGAGCGAAGCGACGAAGCAATCTAGCGTAGCGAAGCAATCCCCGTCATTGCGAGCGTAGCGAAGCAATCTAACGCCATGCGCTGCAGGCTCGGCCTCGCCTCCATGCTTACGCAACGTCGGCTACGGCCGACCTGCGACACACGCCGCTGTATTGCTTCCTTGCTTGACTAGATTGCTTCGTCGCTAGATTGCTTCGCTTCGCTCGCAATGACGCTTCTCTTCGCTCGCAATGACGCGAATTTGATCAGTTAATTAAGACTGCACCGCCCTGTGAAGCGCTTCAGCGACCCATTGGTTCAAGCTTTTGCCTGCGGCTTTAGCGGCAACCATGGCTTGGCCATGAAGTTCTGGCGCAAGTCGTAAAAGTAATTTGCCAGAGGCAGGCTTTTCAGGCGTTTGACCCTTCTCATAGCACTCTTGCAGGTAATCATTGATGGCTTCTTCAAATGCGGCTTTCAGTGTTTCCACCGAACTTCCTTCAAAGCTCAGGATGCTTCGTATGCCAAGAACTCGACCTACGAAAACGTCGTTCCTGTTGTCGTAATCAACCCTGGCTGTATAGCTTTTATAGGTCATGCTGCTCATGGTTTAACTCCTGCATTTTGTAAAAATTCTCTTGCCTCTTCCACTTGGTAGCACTTGGCTTCCTTGCCAGGGTGTGGCCTGTGACAACGCCACAACTGAGTATTCAACTCCAAACGTACCCTTGAACCGGCTCTTTCTTGCACACTCCCGCCTAAGGCAACTACCAAGCTCTCAATATCAGAAAACTTAATTGAGTTGACGGTTGGCCTTAGGAAGATCCGTTGTAGGGTTTTGAGGTGTTTGGTGTTCACCCATTAATGATATTAAATAATGATATCAAAAAACGCCAAATAAATCTCAGATTTATGGCCCAGTGACCTCGCTAGATTGCTTCGTCGCTAGATTGCTTCGCTACGCTCGCAATGACGCTGCGCTCGCAATGACGCAACTCCAATACTGTCATCGCGAGGTACGAAGCGATCCAGATTGCTTCGTCGCTAGATTGCTTCGCTACGCTCGCAATGACGCCGCCCACCAGCCCTTAATTAATAAATCCAATTAAGTCATTGACTTAATTGGCAAATTTTTACGTTTTCTTAAATTAGCTACAAATAACTATTAATTTGTTGCCATATCTATTAAATCGTAATAAAGTTCGCACAAATTCATTTGAAAATAATGTTTTATGGTCATTTGTCATGCGTTTGTGGGCTTCCCACTGCGGTAGCCTGCATAACCACAAAAAAGCTTTGAAAAACGATCTTTATTTACAAACAGTTTCTGCCAATCCCGCGCTGACCGCCTTGCTGCAAAGCCGTTCGGTGTTGTTGTTGCAAGGGCCGGTGGGGCCGTTTTTTGATCGGCTGACAGAGTGGTTGAAAGCCAAGGGTGTGCCGCTCGTCAACCGTGTGGTGTTCAGCGGTGGCGACGAATGGGATTGCAGGGCGCAGATACCTTTGCATTTCAAATCCACCTTGGTCGAGTGGCCCATGTATTTGCAGTACCTCTTCAACACCTTCAAGGTGGATTGCATTGTGCTGTTTGGCCAAGCGCGTCCGCATCACGCCAAAGCCATGGTGTTGGCGAGTTTGTTGGGCATCAAAGTGGTGGTGGTGGAAGAGGGTTACTTTCGGCCGCGCTATCTCACCCTTGAGCTTGGTGGGGTGAACGGCTACTCCAGCACCCTAGAGCGCTACCGCTGGTCATTTGACACAAGCACCCCGCCAGCCGCACCCCCCGTCAGCGCATGGGAGCAAAGCGTTCGCATGGGTTGGTATGCCGCCATGCATTACGCCGTCATGGCGTGGCGGCATTCCCATTTTCCTTTTTACCAGCACCATAAAAACACCTCGGTGGTTCAGCAAGCTGCTTATTGGCTTCGCTCTTGGGCAAAAAAGGCCGTGCACCTTGGGCAAGACACACGCAAGCTGGCAGCGATGAAGGGCGGCTCGTATTTCTTTGTACCTCTGCAGCACGACTTGGACGCCCAAATTGAACTGCACAGCGCGTTTGCCAAAAACACCGACTTCATTGTGCAGGTCATGCAGTCGTTTGCACAACACGCCCCCAGCCACTTGCGCTTGGTCTTCAAGCAGCACCCCATGTCACGTGGTGGCTTGGGTCATGCTGACATCGTCGCAGCCAAGGCCAAAGAACTTGGCATTGCCCACAGGGTGGTGTTTTTGACTGAGGGCAAAGCTGGCTTGTTGGTGAAAAAGGCCCAAGGCGTGGTTTGCATCAACAGCACCGTGGGTTTGATCGCCCTGCAACAAGGCAAGCCCTTGTGCGCTTTGGGTGAAGCCATTTATGGCGACTTTGACGGCGTGTTCAAAGGTGGCTTGGATGCGTTTTGGGGCATTCAAGCGCATGTGCAAAGTTTGTTGTGCATCCGACAAATGGCTGCTTTGCAGCACCTGACGCAAATGCCAGGGGATTTGTATGCCACTTCATCTGTCAAATTGCCATGGTCGCCCTTGCCATGAACTCCGCGCAGTTCATGTGGGCCTCGGTCGGTCAGGCTTGGGGCGTGCTGGTGCGTTGGCACTTGTTTTTGTGGTGCGTGGTCTTGCCCACTGCTTTGGCGGTGTCTTATTACGGCTTCATTGCCTCCGATGTGTACGTGTCGCAGTCCTTGTTTGTGGTGCGCAGCCCCGAGCGGCAAAGCACCTCGCCGCTGGGCATGTTGTTCAAAGGCGCGGGGTTTTCAAGGGCGCAAGACGACGCTTATGTGGTCAACGACTTCATGCGTTCGCGTGAGGCCTTGACGGCGCTGGAGACCAAGCTAAACATCAAGCAAAAATTTGCCGACGAGGCCATTGACCCGTTCAGCCGTTTTACCGGCATTGACCCCGACCCCAGCTTTGAAGCGTTTCACCGCTATTTCCAAAAACACGCCGAGCAGCAAATTGACACGCTCTCCAGCATCACGACGCTGACCATCCGTGCGTACACGCCGCAAGACGCCCAGCGCATCAACGAAGAACTGCTGCGCTTGAGTGAGGCGAGGGTGAACCAACTCAACACCCGAGGGCGGCAAGACCTCATCAACTTTGCCCAGCAAGAGGTGGCAGAAGCACAGCGGCGAGCCTTAGAGGCCTCTTTGGTGCTGGCCGATTACCGCAACAAAAAAGGCGTCATCGATCCCGAGCGGCAAACCGCCATTCCGCTGCAACAAATTGCCAAGCTGCAAACCGAACTTTTGGCCGCCAAAACCCAGTTGGCGCAGGTGATGTTGCTGGCCCAAGAGAACCCGCAAATTCCCAGCTTGAAGCAAACCGTGGCCATGCTGGAAAAAGAAATTGCCATTGAAAGCGCCAAGGTGACGGGCGACAGCAAACAGTCGCTGGCCAGCAAAGCCGCCGACTTTCAAAAGCTGGCCATGAACAAAGAGTTTGCCGACAAGATGTTGGCGGGGGCGCTGACCACCTTGGAGCAAGCCCGTACCGAGTCGCAACGGCAGCAACTGTATTTAGAGCGCATTTCCCAGCCTAGCTTGCCTGATGCGGCATTGGAGCCACGCCGTGTTCGGGGTGTGCTGACTGCATTTGTGCTGGGTCTGTTGTTTTGGGGCATTGCCGCCATGGTGATTGCTGGTGTGAAGGAGCATCGACATGCTTAACGCCACCGTCATTGCGAGCGAAGCGAAGCAATCCCCCGTCATTGCGAGGGGCGCAGCCCCGAGGCAATCCAGATCGCCACGTCGCTTCGCTCCTCGCGATGACGGGTCTCTATGGCACGGCCTGAGTGTGCAAATCCGGGTCATCAAAGCGCTGATCCTGCGGGAAATGATCACCCGCTTTGGCCGACACAACATTGGGTTTTTGTGGATGTTCATCGAGCCCATGATGTTCTCCATCGGCATCACGGTGCTGTGGGCGTGGACGGGCGGCCACACCAAGGGCACCATTCCCGTGGCGGGTTTTGCCCTGACGGGTTATTCCGCCATCGTGGGTTGGCGCAACTTGGTCAGCCGCACCTCGGGCAGCATCAAAGCCAACAAAGCCCTGCTGTACCACCGCGTGGTCACGATTTTTGACATCTCTTTCAGCCGTGCTTTTTTGGAGTTTTCAGCGGTGTCGGTGTCTTTGCTGGTGCTGACCTTTGTATTCACCCGCCTAGACCTGATGGACCTGCCAGCCGACCCCTTGCAAGCGGCGCTGGCGTGGTGTTTGCTGGGCTGGTTTTTCATTTCTGCCGGTTTGGTGTCGGTGTATTTGGATGAACGCTCCGAAATTTTCGAGCGGGTCTGGCATGTGTTCTTGTACCTCACGCTGCCCCTCACAGGCGCGTTTTCCATGGTGAGTTGGTTGCCCACAGGCGCTCAAGAATTCATTTTGTACTCGCCCATGGTGCATGGCGTGGAAATGCTGCGCGAGGGCTACTTTGGCGGCGGCATTCATGCCATGTATGACGTGGGTTATTTGGTCACTTGCAATATGGTGCTGACCGCGGTGGCTTTGCTGTTGATCAACAAGGTCAGCAAACTGGTGAAGGCCGAATAACCATGCTGCAAGTGCAAAGCGTTAGCAAGTCCTACCAGTTGCAAGGCGAGGTGTTGAATGTGCTGCAAGACATCAACTTCGACCTGAATTTGGGCGACAAAGTGGCCATCTTGGGGCGCAACGGCGCTGGCAAATCCACGCTGATTCGCCTGATTGGCGGCATGGAAAAGCCAGACGCCGGACGCATCCACAGCAGCATGTCCATCTCTTGGCCGCTGGGCTATGCGGGTGGGGTGCAAGGCTCTTTAACCGGCCTAGACAACATTTACTTTTTGTGCCGCATTTACGGCGCAGACCCCTTAGCCGTGAAAGATTACGTGGCCGACTTCACCGAGCTGGGCAAGTTTTTGTGGGAACCCGTGAAAAGCTATTCATCGGGTATGCGTGGCAGGTTGGGTTTTGCGCTGTCCATGGCGTTTAACTTTGATTGCTTGCTGATAGACGAGGGTTTGTCTGCTGGCGACTCCCGCTTCACCCAGCGCTGCCACGACGCCTTGACCAGCAAAAAAGACAAATCTATTTTGATGGTGTCGCACTCCGAGGCCAGCATCAAAGAGTTTTGCGAGCAAGCCTATGTGCTGCAAGGCGGTCAGTTGCACAGCTTTGACACCCTGGCCAGCGCCTATCAGTTTTACGAGCAGTCCCACTGAACATGAAAACCCCCCTCATCGCTGTCTTTCTTGTTTCGTTGTTAAACGGTTGTGCCTCATTCAAAGAATGGCTGCCCAGCTCTGGCCCCAGCCGCAAAGACATCGTTGGCGAAGAGGTGGTGAAAAAGCCCTCGGACCCCAATGCACCCACAGTGCAGTTGATCGAGGTGAACGAGGCAACGCTTAGGCTGGTGAACAACGCCCAAAAGCTGGGCCAGTTTTCCACGCTGTTCAAACAGGCCGACACCAACCGCAACTTGGTGGGGGCGGGGGACGTGTTGGACGTGAACATTTGGGAAGCGTCTCCCGCGCTGTTGTTTGGCGGCTCGGCGGTGACGGCACTGCCCACCGCCGGTGCATCCAGCGCCAAGGCCAGCACCTTTCCCGACCAAGTGGTGAATGTGGACGGCAACATCAGCATTCCGTTTGCTGGCAGCATCAAGGCCGCTGGCAAAAGCACCCATGCCATTGCGCAAGACATCACCGCGGCGCTAAAAAACAAGGCCAATATGCCGCAGGTGATGGTGCGCATGACACGCAACACCACCTCGGCGGTGACGGTGGTGGGCGAGGTAGCCAACAGCCAAATCATTCCCTTGACGCCAAGGCAAGAAAAACTGTTGGACGCCATTGCCGCTGCTGGCGGGGTGAAGCAAGCCATCAACAAAATCACCATACAACTGGCTCGCAACGGGCAGGTTCACAGTATGCCGCTGGAGAGCGTTATCAAAGACCCCTCGCAAAACATCAGCTTGGCCGCGGGGGACGTGATTACCGCTTACTTTCAGCCCTACAGCTTCACCGCCTTGGGTGCCACGGGGCAAAACCAAGAGGTGGCGTTTGAGGGGCAGGGCATTTCCTTGGTGCAAGCCTTGGCTAGGGTGGGCGGCTTGCAAGACAACCGCGCCGACGCCAAAGGGGTGTTTGTGTTTCGGTTTGAAGACCCCGAGGCCGTACCCGAGCAAGCCAGAGGCGGCATACGCACCGACGACAACAAAGTGCCGGTCATTTACCGCATGAACTTGGCCGATGGGTCGGCGTTTTTAACGGCGCAAACCTTCCCCATGAAAAACAAAGACGTGGTGTATGTGTCCAACGCCTCGTCGGTGGAATTGCAGAAGTTTTTGAACATCTTGGTGTCGGGCATTTACCCCGTGGTGAATGTCAACAATATTTTGAAAGGCAACTTGTAGCCATGAGCAACCTCAAAGCCATACACGAGGCCACACGGCTTCAACCCATCAACAAACTGATGGTGGTGGGCCACCCCTTGTCGGGCTATGCGTCTGTAGAGCAGGTGCTGGACCGCAGTGGGCTGCAAGCCGCCGCAGCGTCTAAAAGCCAAGGCCTCAGCCCCACGCAGGTGTCAGACATGTTGCTGCGTGCCTACCGCGTACAGCCCTTGAACGAGCTGCAAACCTTGGACAACTTCAAGCCCATTGCACCCAGCCCTGTGTGGCAAACCTTGGCGTTGGATTTGCTGCTGGGCAACTTGGAGCAAGAGCTGTGGGGCTGGGCAGACCCGCAAGCCATTTACCTGCTGGACTACTGGAAAAACCTAGACCACCAACTAGCCTTTGTGCTGGTGTACGACAGCCCCCAAGCGTCCTTGGCCAGTTTGTTTGACAACCCTGAGGTGGACTGTACCGAGCATGTTGTGAAGGCGGCCAGTGACAACTGGCTGGCCTACAACGAAGCCTTGCTGAACTTTTACCTTGGCAACACCGAGCGCTGTTTGCTGGTGCATGGCCAGCAGGTCAGGGCCAAAACGGCAGACTGTTTGCGTCAGGTACAGCACCAAATGGGGGTGGAACTGAAGATGCCGTTTGATGATTTAGCGGCTGAGCTAAAGCAAACTGGGTGGAATACCCTGCAAGTAGAACTGTGCGCCCGTGTCATATCCGCCAACCCCAAGGTGGGGCAGATGTATACCGACTTGCAGTCGGTGGCCAGTTTGCCGATGGGCAATGCGATGGATAAGCCCAGTTTTGATACCGACATGGCGGTGTTGAGTAAGTTTGTGGCGCTGCACAGGTCTAACCTGAAGATTCAGCAGGTGGTGGAGGAGCTGAAGGCGGCGAAAGAGGCTCAAGCGCAAGCGCTGAATCAGCGCTTGGCGGAACTGGTGCAAAGCTATGAACATTCACAAGCGCATGGACATGCATTGGCGCAGGAAAAGCAGCATTTGCTTGCATTGGCTGAAGATCGACTGAGAAACATAGATGAATTGAAGGCGGCGAAAGAGGCTCAAGCGCAAGCGCTCAATCAGCGCTTGGCGGAACTGGTGCAAAGCTATGAACATTCACAAGCGCATGGACATGCTTTGGAGCAGGAAAAGCAGCATTTGCTTGTATTGGCTGAAGATCGACTGAGAAACATCGAAGAACTCAGGCAAAGGGATGGGGAGTTGCAGGGCAGGGTGGGTGAATTAGCGGGGCAGCTTCAACAAGCTAAGGATGAGGTGAATCAACATGCAGCGGTGGCGGCAGCTGACTATGTGACAAGTAATAAGGCGCTGGAAGAAGAAAACCAGTTGCTCCTTGAGGAGCTGTTTAAGTTGCAAGAAGAGTTAGAAAATAACTATTTAGAAAAAAACTTACCCCACAAAAGCAAGGAAAAAAAAACAAATCAAATAACCAAAACTCAGATTTATGAATCAGCCTTGCAAGTAAAAGAAGATTTACCTTACAAGCTCGGTGCGGCAGTGATCGGATGTAAGAGATCATTATTCTCATACATATCCCTACCGTTTGAATTAAAGAAAATATCAAAAGAATTTAGCAAAAAAAATAAAAAAGATATAAACACACAAAACAAAAATGAACAAGCAGAAATTGAACGAGTGAAAAACCACTTGTCGTATAAATTTGGTGAAACGCTAATACAAACTGGAATAAATCCAATAAGGATTTTAATGTTACCTTATAGATTTAATAAAATATATAATGAATGGAAAAAACTAAAAAAATAAAATCAAAATAAACAATGAATTAAGATAAATAATTTATTAAAAAATGGAAGCTATTCTAACGATAATTTATCTGATTTAATTTGGAAGGCGAGAAAACATGTATTAGATAAAGGAAATAAAAAATTAAGAAAAATCAAGTTATATTGTAAAAGTTTCAGATGATATTATAAAACAATTGAAAACCCTGGGCGGTTGTCAAAGAAAATTTACATAAATAAATATAATGAAAATATAAAAAAAGTAAAAAAATTCAATGCTAAATTCAAAAAAAGTGCCGAAACAGAATTCGTAACTGGATCCGCACCATTTCTAACAAATTCATGTGTAAATATTACTTATATTAATATTAAAGAAGGTATAAAGTTGCAGAGGATTTTTTATGATAAATCTGATTTGGTAAGTATTGCTTGTATACCTGAAGTAATTTAAAAAATTTCTATTTATTTATTTATTTATTTATTATGTTTGCATTTTTTGACATGCAATAGAATATTTTTCAAGTCTAATTCATGACTCAAATATGAATATGCGACCGAAACACGCTCCGAGTTAATTGGAGCAAAATTTATCAAATCATCACCCAATATCTTGTATTTCCGGACCACAATATCAAATTCTCCACTCAGGCAGCACTGTCGCGTGGTCTTGCATTCGGATTTATGTTAAGACGGCACATATTTGGCCATTACTCATTCCTGCCCGAGACCTGCGGGCAAACAAAACGTTGGGGCTCACCGTTAGGGTGAGCAGAGAATACAGACTAAATTATTAATAAAAAAATACATATATCAAAAAATTCAACCATCAGATCACAAGTTCATGAATATGACAGTAAAAACATTCTTTCAAAATAGTACATTAAAAGAAGCTAACACTCTTTTTATAAAGAAAGAATATGACGAGGCACTTCGCATATACAAATATATAATATCAAAATATGGAGAATTAGAAAAAGCATTGACATTTAACATTCTAAAGTGCGAGAGCGAAATAACAAAAAAAAATAGCAATATAAAAAGAAATACTACTGGCTTTGAGAGTCTAGAATATCAAAAAGAATACATCGAAGAGCATTACCTATTCACATCTAAAGCCATTACATTACGAGAGCTACACAGCTTAGATAAATATTCAAACAGTGTAATAAAAAAAATACAAGAACTTGAGAAGCGAATTGATGTTTTGTCATTCGATGTTTTCGATACAGTATTACTTCGCAATGATAAATCTGAAGCAAGACGCTTCTGGGAAATATCAGAACATTTTTCAAAAAGAGTTGGTCTAGAAACGCTGAGCCTTTTTCTTGCAAGGATTGAGGCTGCAAATATTGCATATTCGATCAGTAAAAAAAGGAAAAACAATGTAGAAGGAAAGTATATAAATATAGCAAAGATTGTCTGCGCAATCATAGGAAAACCAAGCATGGTGCTTGACTATTGTGAAAATGAAATAAATTACGAAATTGATAATCTTGAGTTGAGCAAGACTTTCGAAAAAATCATAGATAGTTGCAGGACAAAAAAGGTGGTCTTCATGTCAGATATGTATTTTTCATCTAGAGATATAAAAATCCTTCTACTGAAGAAAATTGAATCAAAATTAAATATTGAGTTGGTTTTTTCATCTGCGGATGGCTGGGGTAGCAAAAGAGGCGCTGGCTCTTTATATAAACATTTAAGTAAAACAATCAAGAAAGAGCCTGAGAAAATTTGTCACCTCGGTGATAATTACTATTCCGATTTTGTCGGGGCAATTGATAAAGGTTTACATGCAATATATTTACCATGCCCAATCCTTGAAATAAATAATAGAAAAAAATGCTATAACGATTTAAAAGAAGAATTACAAAATAAGTATCAAAAAATTATTAAACTTGATTCTATTCTTAATTTTAACATGTAATAGAGGGAAATTATGAACTACAGAGATTTTGGTGAGTCAGTGCTAGGGCCAATAATTAGTATTTATCTAAGTAGACTTCACGGCTCAATCTTAAATGGATCAGATGACAAACAGGCCATCTTATTCTGTGCAAGGGCGGGGGTCCGGATTTACGATCTGTACGAGCAGTGGGCGAATAAAAGAGGGTTAGAGGTGCCTACTGACTCTAAAATCATAAGCATATCAAGACTGGTCGCTATAAAGGCACTATATTCTAAGAATAGTGAAATGGCGATAAATATGCTAGGAAGAGAAAATTCAAATAACAGTCTTATTAAGACTCTTTCTAGTATTGGTTTTTTGAATATGGATATATCAAACAGGTTGCAAAAGGAAATAACCGCACAAATTCCTTTGCATGAATTTATGTCAAGTGACATGTCACTGGCAAGGGATGTTAGAGAAGATTTATTGCGTCAAAGCAAAGCTATTCTAGATTATTTAAATAATCAAATTGGAGGTGCGGAGCGAGTATTAATGATTGATTCCGGCTGGAAGGGTACAAGCCAATTTGCATTAAAAAATGCATTTACAAATATCGAGTGGATAGGAATTTATTTTGGATGCATTGGACGATATCAGTACTCTATCGGAAACAATATTGATGCAAGAGGATTAATATTCGACTCAGAGTATTACAGGAATGATAAAAAGGAGACGCTTTTTGTCGTACACAGGCATCTTATAGAGTCTCTATTCGAACCCAACATCCCAAGTTGTATTATGCCGCCAGTAAATAATGAAAATACAAAATTTAATGGATTAGCTGAAAGCTTGGGTGGCGACTGGGATAATGTGTATATTGGCGTAAAAAAATACATCTCCACAGTATCTATAGAGTACTGTGATGAAATTAAAAATTATCACCAAGCCATTCAAAAACTTCATGAAATGGTATGCTATCCTGTGCGCGGTGATATCACCATTGTTGCAGGTAAAGCACGCTCTCATGACTTAGGTAGAGATGGACAAGTCGAGCCATTAATAAGTCCGAAAGATCGATTTCACGGGGATTCAAAAGCACTGAGAGTTGAGCAAGCAATATGGCAGACAGGACAAATCGCTGCTGAGTATGACGTCGAAATTGTAAGGGAGCTTCAGAAGAGAATCCTGAGCGCAAACTATAAAAATCCAAGCACTTTTCAAAATAAAGCCTTCTGCAGCAATAATAAAACGGTTGCCATTATAACGAGAACAAAAGATCGACCTCTTTTGCTTAAGCGAGCAGCCGAAAGTGTTTCATCGCAAAGGTTTGTCAACTACACCTGGGTGATCGTCAACGATGGTGGGGATCCTGAGCCTGTAAGAAAGATACTAAGAAATTGCAAAATTGATCCATCAAAGATAATATTTTTATCAAATATTACGAGTATGGGAATGGAATCTGCTAGTAATCTTGGTATTAAAAATTCAAAATCTGACTATATTGTTATTCACGATGACGATGATAGCTGGCACCCAGATTTTTTGATTGAGACTGTTGGCTTTTTAAGCCAAAGTGAAAACGAATACAAGGGCGTTATTTGTGGGACTGATTATATATCGGAAGAAATAGTCGATAACCAAGTGCTTATCCATAAAAAGATCCCTTACAACGACTGGGTGGAAACTGTACAAATATCAGAAATGTTGGTGGGAAATTTTTTTGCTCCAATTTCATTTCTTTACAGTCGTGAGGTCTTTGACGACATCCATGGGTATGACGAAAAATTACCTGTCCTAGGTGATTGGGATTTTAATATAAGATTTTTAATGAAAGCAGATATAGGTGTTATTAAAAATACTTTAGCTAATTATCATCATAGAGATGTCGGCATGACAGATGCAAAATATTCAAATTCAGTAATTGGTGGAATTGATAAGCATAAAAAATACAATTCGATCGTGAGAAATAACCTCTTTAGAAGCTCATTTTCGTCAACGGGTTTAGGTGGATTATCATCTGCGATTGTTTCTGCATATTTTCAGCAAGATATTCGCGGAAGAATTGACAAGAGAATTTAATTGTTTATTACTTTTTGTAATTTTTTATAGAATTGAGTGAATCATGTCATCTTATGTGAAAAGTATAGTTAATTTCCAGCGCATGATTGACGAAAGAAATAAATTAACACTTGCTGCTATTGATGCTTGTAGGGAAGTGGGGGATGATGCGTTGCCACCTGCTGACTTGATGTCATACATCGGGAGTAACAATGTTTCGCACTTCAGGTCGAACATGGAGTATTTCTTCAAAGAATTAGTAAGTAGATTTAATCTTGATTCATCCTCACGCATCTTGGACTTGGGGTGTGGGTGCGGACGGATGGCATTCCCATTTATAAATTTTCTTGTTAATGGAAAATATATAGGATTGGATGTGTGGGAAAAGGGAATCGACTGGTGCAAAAAAAATTTCAATCATCCAAATGCTGAGTTTGTGTGCCTGGCCTCGAAAAACAATTACTATGACAACCAAGCTAGATCGGATGTAAAAAATAAATATAGTCTTGCTGCAATTGAGGATCGAACTATTGATTTATTGTTTGCAACTTCAGTATTTACTCATCTTACCTGGGATGATGCAGCTCTATACTTTGAGGATATGAAGAGAGTTTTGCGACCAGGTGGCTGTGCTTACATAACCTGTTTTAAATTAGATCGTTTCTTCTATTCGTATTCCGAGAAAACCGGAGACTTTATAGATATTAAAGAAGATGAAATAAATGCTGGATGTTTTTATGGGTACTCAGGTCAAGATTTTTTCGCTGGACATAGTCCGGAATCTTTAAACAATCTAATTGAATTATCAGGCTTGGAACTGATTTCTTTTGAGTTAGGTAGTTGGGCAGCCAAACCAAGTGCTACACATTATCAGGATCTAATTGTGTTGTGTAAGAATTGACAGTTCCAGCGATGATGACTTTATTATTTTAAATGAGGTTTTAATTCATGGGTTCAAATGAAAAATTGCCGCGAGTTGGCATCTTGGGGACATCAGGCTCGATTTCCTGTGCTATGAATGGTCCAGATCGTGCGCTGGAACTTGTTGGTTTGAATACTGGCAATTTACTTTTTCAATATGCAATTGCTTCTTTTGTAAAGAATCCCTCTTTGTTCTTTCAGTTAAGCTCGGGGCTTGATATAGATTGGTTAAAGGATAATATTGACGTGCTTGTTATTCCTGCGTCAAACCAGCTGAATCCAGATGGTGTTTTCTGTAATCTGGAGTGGTGGTGCGATCTTATAGAAAAAGTCGATAAACCAGTTGTAGTTGTTGGTCTTGGAATTCAATCCGAAATTGATGGTGTATCCGCGATAAATTTACCTAAGTGGACGGTTCGTTTTATTCACTTACTTAGAGAGAGAGCTACATTAATTGGTGTACGGGGTAATTCCTCTAGGGAGTTGCTTGAGCGATATAGGGTATTTAATTCGGTAGTTACTGGTTGCCCCTCAAATTTTTTAAACAAAGATATAAGCGGAAAATCTATATCCAGCAGAATTGAGTATTTTGATAACTGTCTTAAACCAAGGATATGCTATCTTCCGGGTACTCTTGAGGAGTTTTGTCGAGGTCATGAGCGATCAATTTTCGATTTGGTTTCTGATTCTTGTAAATCAATTATTTTTCAAACTAACAGTGATATTTTAAAATTTCTGCTTAATTCATGTAATGATAATTTTTCCACATATATTGAATGGGAGCGGAGTATTCTTGCACCAGAGAATAATTATTCCGAATATGAGACTTTTCTTAAATCTAAAGGAAGATTTTTCTTTAGTGCTTCTTCTTGGATTGACTATGCATCGTCCATGGACTTGACTATTGGTATGAGATTTCACGGTGCTATGGCCGCGATACAAGGTGGTTCGCTGGGTGTTTGTATCGCTTTTGATAGTAGAACTCTTGAGCTTGTAAATACGATGGGCTTTCCATATATTCTTGCTGATGACTTGAAGCTCTTAAAAAATATAAGTAATTTACGTTCAATTATTAATTTTGATCCAAATGTCTTTGATGATTGTCGTAAGTCGTTGGCTTTTCCCCTTCTTGATTGCCTGAATAA
This sequence comes from Bordetella parapertussis, assembly GCA_945882755.1. Lineage (GTDB taxonomy): Bacteria > Pseudomonadota > Gammaproteobacteria > Burkholderiales > Burkholderiaceae_C > Limnohabitans. The sequence goes on from CAMCWS010000139.1 coordinate 30,837, forward strand.
CCATGGTGTTTTGGCGAGATTTTGATTTTGTTGATTTAAGGAAACTTTGTAAATACTTCACTCCTTTTTTGCTTGGTCTAAGACGCGCTGGTGATCTTGAGCCACGAGGGTTCGAGTCTTTTTTGATTCTGCGACCCAAACCTGCCCCGAGTTAATTTCAGCTGAATTCAGATTGCATTTGTTGTTTTAATTGTTTCATTCAAAAATTAATTATATGACTAACCTCTGAATGATAGGGTTGATTTTTTGCTTGCGTAAGTTTCTGTTTCATGCCTTGCTAATTTTTTATCGATGCAGTTGATAAATTTTGATATATTTCAGGAAATTAATAATAATAGAGTTGACTAAATAAATAATCATCATTCTTTGTGGGGCAGTTTATTTAAAGCTGCTTTTGAATTTTTAGATGTTACGTATTAATAATTTTTTTGTCCTAAACGTGCGCATTTTGGGCTGGCACATGCTTGAAATGGGAATAGCCTACGACCAACCTTTAGTCACCCTTAAACTGTTCTTGGATGCTCATCCTATTTCGGAACAGTCCACCTCCTTTGAACTCCCATTTAAAAATGGCTCCATCACCAAGCGCCTTATTTATTCACCAAAGTGCTTTCAACGCTTGCGCATCCAATCCATAGATGTTGGTAATGAATACGCCACAAAGCATTTGCGCATGGTTTGGCTCCCCCCTTGGTTTGCTCATGACCGCTTGGCCCAACGCTTGGTCAATATGCATCACCTTTACCGAGACTTATCCAAGTCTCAGGTCCTGTCCCATATCAAACAAACAGCCAAAACCCAAGGTATTCATTGGCGTGATTTGGCTTTGCAACATTACGACGAAACCTTTCAGCGCCACAACCCCCTTACCAGTTACCCGCAGTGGTTGCATAAGCAAACGCCTATCAGTCAGTCGCAAGCGCTTGAAACGGTTCAAACATGGGCTCACCAGCCCTTGGTGTCCATTCTTTTATATGGCAACAACCCTAATTCGGCATACATAAATCAATGCATAACTGCCTTACAAGCTCAGTATTACCCCCATTGGGAGTTGTGCAGGGTAGATGGCAAGTCGGCCACTGCTCTTAATGCTGCCCTGTCTTTGGCCAAAGGCGAATTTCTCGCCCTGCTAGACCACGACGACTGCCTCACCCCAGACGCTTTGTTTCAAGTGGTCAAGGCACTGCAAACCCAGCCCGATGCCGGTTTGCTCTACAGCGATGAAGACAAAATCAACGACGCTGGCGAAAGGTTTGAGCCGCACTTCAAGCCCCAATGGAACCCAGACCTGCTGTTGGCGCAAAACTACCTGTCGCACTTAGGCGTTTACCGGACCAGCTTGGTGCGAGAGGTGGGCGGTTTTCGTGAAGGCTTTGAAGGCAGCCAAGACCACGACTTGGCCCTGCGCATCAGCCGCCGCTTGCGGCCCCACCAAGTGGTTCACATTCCCCATGTGCTCTACCACTGGCGAGCCACAACGGGTTCCACAGCGCTGAACGCCTCTGCAAAAACCTACACCTCCCAAGCAGGACTAAAGGCGGTGCAAGACCACTTGGTCCATACCCACCCAGGTGCCACGGCCAGTGCAGGGCAGGGCGCCAACACTTACCGCATTCACTGGCCGTTGCCGCAACCCGCACCTTTGGTCAGCCTGTTGGTGCCCACCCGTGACAAGCTGGATGTGCTGCAACCCTGTGTGGACGCCCTGTTGCAGCGCACCAGCTACGCCCATTTCGAGTTATTGATCTTGGACAACCAAAGCACCTGCAGCCAAACACTGGCCTATATGAAAGAGGTGGCTGTTCGTGACCCACGGGTGCGGGTGCTGCGCTGGAACCATGCGTTCAATTACTCGGCCATCAACAACTTTGGCGTGGCGCAAGCCCGTGGCAGCATCATTGGCTTGGTGAACAACGACATCGAGCCCATCAACCCCGATTGGCTTGACGAAATGGTGCGCCAAGTGTGCCGCCCCGACATTGGCTGTGTAGGTGCCAAGCTCTATTACCCCAATGACACCATTCAACACGCCGGTGTGGTGCTGGGCATTGGCGGCGTGGCGGGGCACTCGCAAAAGTACTTCAGCCGAAATGCCAACGGTTACTTTGGTCGGCTGCACTTGGCGCACAACGTGTCTGCCGTTACCGCCGCTTGTTTGCTTGTGCGCAAGGCGGTGTTCCAAGAGGTGGGCGGTTTGGACGAGGTGAACCTGAAGGTGTCGTTCAACGACGTGGACTTTTGCCTCAAGGTGCGTGAGGCGGGTTACCGCAACCTGTTCACGCCCTATGCCGAGCTGTACCACCACGAATCCATCTCCCGTGGCCCCAACGACACCCGTGCCAAGCGAGCCGTGGCCGACGCCGAGGCCAGTTTCATGCGGCAAAAGTGGGGAAAGCTGCTCGACAACGACCCCTACTACAACCCCAACCTCACTTTGGTGTTTGAGGATTTTTCGTTGAGGTAAGGGGATTGCTTCGCTGCGCTCGCAATGACCAAGGGCGTCATTGCGAGGGGCGTCATTGCGAGGAGCGAAGCGACGAAGCAATCTCCCGTCATTGCGAAGCCCGAAGGGCTGAAGCAATCTAGGTCGCAATGACTTGATAGCTTTTACTATCTTCAAAGAATACAATGAATACGTGTATTCAACTTGGAGCCAACCTTGCCCACTTCCATCAGACTCACCCCATCCGTAGAAGCGCGTTTGGACAATTTGGCCCAAAAACCCGGACGGACCAAGGCGTTTTATTTGCGTGAGTTGGTTGAGCGTGGCTTGCAAGACCTAGAAGACTATTACCGTGCCAACGAGGTATTCAAACGTGTACAGCAAGGCCAAGAAGAGGTGCTTTCAAGTGAACAGGTGAAAAAAGAGCTTGGTTTGGAGCATTGAATATTCGCGTACGGCGCTCAAGCAATTGAGCAAACTGGACCGCCAAGTTGCCAGTAAG
>CAMCWS010000140.1 GCA_945882755.1 Bordetella parapertussis
CTGGCTGGGTTGTCGCGTCGTCATCGTCAGCCGTAGGCTTAGGCAGTGCGTAGCAAAGATTCAGATGGTCTAACAGCTGCGCCACCAAGACCGAGGGGGGCAGCTTGGCGTGGTCACTGGCGCGGCGACCTTGCCACGACACATACAAACGCTCTCGGGCAGACAACACCGCCTCTAAAAACAAATAGCGGTCGTCTTCACGTCGGGCACGGTCACCCGCACGACCTAGGCTTGGGTGGCTCATCAAATCAAAGTCGCGTGGTGCGGGCGAGCGGGGGTAAGCGCCATCGTTCATGCCCAAGAGGCACACCACTTTGAAGGGAATGGCACGCATGGGCATGAGGGTAGCGAATTGCACCCCCCCGCCCATGAAGCGGCGTTGCAAACCACCCGCGTCCATCTGCGCCAACCAGTGGCTGCGCACCACTGCCAAGGCCACGGGGCTGTCGAACTGCGCCAACTGACAGTCGTTCAACCACTGCTCTAAGGGCGTCAAGATTCGATCGAGCAATCGTTGGTCAGCATCGCCGCCCACCTTGAAAAACCGCGCCACCAAGGCCTGCAGCAGCTGTACCCATTGGCTGGGGGTATGGTCTTGTGAGAGTTGTTGCAGGCTGAGTTGTACGTCTTGCAAACTGCGTAACAAAGCCGAGACAACAGGGGCGTCTAGGCCGTCCACGCCGGTTTGTGAGAACGTGTCTTGCCAAGTGGCATGTGCGTTGTCAGTGACGCCCAAGGCATAGCCCAAGAGCAAACGTTGCAGGCCAAACACCCAGGTGTTGTGAGCGTGGTGGGGGATGTTGGCTTGCACCCCCCAGTGCTGACGGTGTTGCCCATCCAAACCCCAGCGAACGCCTGCATCTGAGAGCAATTGGTGCAGGTCTTGCACATCTTGCGCTTGCAAGTCGTAGCGGTTTCGCACCATCTCCACTTGGAACAAGCCCAGCCATTCGCCCAAACTCCAGCGTAGCTGAGGCAATTGCAGCAAGGTTTGCAGGGCTTGCACAGTGGGTTCTTGCTGCGCTTTGGTGTCTGCCACGGCATAGGGCAGGTGGCGTGAACCCGTGGTGTGGGCTTGCTGCTGGAAACGGCTAAACACCGCGTGGATATGCGGTGCAAAAGCGGCCATGTCGGGCACCATCACCATGATGTCCGAGGGTTGCAAGTGGGGGTCTGCGTCCAGCCACGCCAAGATGCGGTCGTGCAGCACCTCGACTTCACGTTGGGCCGAATGGGTTTGCACGAATTGAAGGCTGGGGTCGGGTTGGCTGAGCAGGGCGGGGGCTGTAGGCGGCGTGTCTAAGTGCAGGATGGCGGATTGCAAGGCTTGCAACACGGAGGCTGGTTGTCCCGCGTCCCGTGCTTCGTTTAGGGGGTCGATGAACAGGTTGACCCGCTCAAAAGGCGCAGCGTTGGGGTCTGCAGCTTCAAAGTTGTCGATGGCATGGAGGTAGTCGCGGCCATGCTTGCCCCAGGCAGCTAGCAAGGGGTGGCCCTCTGGAATCAGGCTTTCTGTGAGGTGGCCCCAGTGTTCGCGGCTGGGGTTGTGGACAAACATCAGCACGGGGATGAAGCGCCCCAAGGCGACCAAAGCCTCTAGGGTTTGCATCGGCAGAGCGGTGATGCCAAACACCAGCAAACGTGGCGGCAAAACGGTGCGCAGTTGCTGCGGCGACAAGACTTTCAAGGCTTGCATGAACGCTTTGTGAACATCCGAGCGGGCTTGAAAACCAGTTTGTGCTTCAGGCAGATGTGCTTGCACATCGCCCAGCAGGTCGCGCCACATGGCGGCTTGCCAAGCTTGGGCTGGCGCCAAGGTTTGGCCTCGGTCCAGCACATCCCGCCCCGCAGCCCAGTGTTCCAGCCAATCGGCGCGGTAATTTTGGTAGCCATCCAGCACGTCGGCCAGTTGCTGCGCCAAGCCAAAGGCGCGGCTGCCTTGGGTGTCGTCGCCAAGGTAATGGGCCAAGGGTGAAAAACAGGGGTCTTTCAGCCACTCGGGCAGACGCCGCAAGATGCGCCAGACCATGGGCGCTTTATCCAAGGCCATCTGGGCCGGCAGTTTGTCTGCACCCAGCACGCTTCGGTAGATTTGCCATAGCTGGCTGGAGGGAAGTTCCAGCCGTGTGGCGGCGCAAATACCCAATGCCGAGGTGTTGGCCAAGGACAGCGTCAGCCAGTGCTTCATGCCATTGCTTTGCACCAGCAGGGTTTCACTTTGCAAAGGCAACAGTGGGCGCTCTTTGACATAGCTCAGCAGAAGTTCGCGCAGACCTTCCATGCGGTTGCTGTGAAAAACCATGAAACCAGAGGGTGAGGGCGAGGTCATGTGCGGCTAGGGGTGATCAGGGCTGTGAGCTTAAGTCAGGATAAGGCTCAGGGCGTGAGCTTCTTTGAAAGCGAGAGGTAAACCGCGTTGTTTTCTCGTTTGCTAATTGTCAATACCAAGACGATCAGCACCTCGTCTTCAACGGTGTAAATCAAGCGGTAGCCCTGCTGACGCAGCTTGATTTTGTAGCATCCGATCAAGGGACCTTTCAAAGCGCTGCCTGGTAAATGGGGTTGCAGCAGCCGTTTCTTGAGAAGCTTGCGAAAAGTTTCTTTAACCGAACCGTCCAAGGCCTTCCATTCAGCCAATGCAGCCGCTGTGAATTTCAGGCGGTAGGTTGGCATCACTTAGACCGTATCGATATCGACTTCTACCGCATCGTCTTGTTCGGCCAAGCGGGACAAGACCAAGGCCTCCAAGTCACGGTCTGCCATTTCTTCTAATAAGGCTTCAAACAAAGCCGGTTGCACCATGTAAAAAGCTGGCTTGTTGTGGTTAAGCACGGCCACGGGTCGGTTGTTGGCCGACTTAAGAACGGCTGCAGGGTTACGCTTGAATTCGGACATGCTGACGGTTTGGTTGGTCATCAAAGTTTCCATAAAGAACCTAAAAAGAGCTATTTAGAGAGCTTTATTTTAGGCTGAAAGATGCAGGAGGCAAGTAATTTCAAGGTTTTACGGCAATGGGTTTTTGCTCTAATGGCTGGTTCTGCACCGTCAAACCTTGCGCTGACAGCTTTTGCGCGGTGACACCCCCCATGCCCGAGACACGGCGCATCAGGTCGGGCCAGTCGGTAAAGGGGCGAATGTCGCGCTCGCTCAGTATGCGGCGTGTGAAAGCAGGACCCAAACCACGCAAACCGTCTAGCTCTGCCTCGGTAGCGTGGTTGACCTCTAGCGCCCATGCAGGAGCCAGCAGCCCCAGCAGGGAAAGTAAAACAATTTTGCCCATGTGGTGCCTCGTGAGAAAACACCGATTGAAGCAGTGTGACGCCTTGCAGAGAGGAAGTGACGCTTGGCAAAAAACCAAGCAAGGCTTTACGCGTTGTGCGCTAACCAGTGCATATAGCTGGTCACGCCGGTTTGCACATCGGCAAACACATGGTCGCAGCCGCTGGCGCGAAGTGAGCTCAAGTCGGCTTGGGTGAAACACTGGTATTTGCCACGCAGTGCATCGGGGAAGTCGATGTAGCGAATGCTTTGCGCCTTCACCGCTTGCGCCATGACCAAGGGCGGTTCTTGCTTGTCGGCACGGGCAGCATTCACCACGGCCAGCGCCACGTCGTTGAAAGGCTGGGCGCGGCCTGTCCCTAAATTGAACAAACCGTTTTGGGTGGGATGGTCAAAGAACCATAGGTTCACCGCCACCACATCGTCGATGAACACAAAGTCGCGCTCTTGTTCGCCCGCAGCGTAGCCGCCGTAGTCGGCAAAAAGCTTGACATGGCCTTCTTGGCGCAATTGGTGAAATTGGTGAAACGCCACGCTGGCCATGCGACCTTTGTGTTGCTCGCGGGGACCATACACATTGAAGTAGCGAAAACCCACCACCTGCGCGGTGTTCTTGGCAAAGTCGCTGCCCATTTCACGGCGCATCCGTTGGTCAAACAGCAGTTTGGAGTAGCCGTAGACATTCAGCGGTTTTTCATGCTCGGGACTTTCGACAAAGCTGCTCGATCCGCCATAGGTGGCAGCCGAAGAGGCGTAGAGCAAGCGCACACCCTGCGCCTGACAAGCAGACCACAGATGGCAAGACACGCCGTAGTTGTTGTCCATCATGAATTGACCATCGGTTTCCATGGTGTCGCTGCAAGCGCCTTCATGGAACACGGCCTCTACCTTGCCAAACTCGCGTTTGGCAAACGCTTCGTAAAAAACGCTGTGGTCGATGTAGTCGGCGATTTGCAAATCAGCCAGGTTGCGAAACTTGTCGCCATCACGCAAATCATCGACCGCAATGATGTCGGTGATGCCACGTTGGTTCAAACCTTTGACGATATTGCTACCAATAAAACCAGCCGCGCCGGTGACTACGATTTTCATGCAGACAACTCCTGGTAAGTCACACCGGCGGTACCAAACTTGCCCACCACAATGCCACCGGCCTTGTTGGCCCAAGGCAGTGCTTCGCGCAGTGTCATGCCAGCACCCAATAGCGTGGCCAAGGTGGCGATGACGGTGTCGCCAGCCCCAGTGACATCAAACACTTCACGCGCTTGTGCCGGCACATGGGTCACGCCTTGGGCATCAAACAAACTCATGCCTTCTTCGCTGCGGGTCAGCAGCAAGGCGTCGAGCTTTAAGCTTTCACGCAGGTTTTGCGCCATGGTCAGCAAAGTCGCTTCATCGCGCCAACGCCCAATGACTTGCTGCAACTCAGCGCGGTTGGGCGTGATGACGGTGGCCCCCGCGTAGCGTGAATAGTCACTGCCTTTGGGGTCGATCAACACCGGCAGTTTGACGGCTTTCGCAGCTGCAATCATGTCGGCGATGTGTGTCAAGCCACCCTTGCCATAGTCGGAAAACAGCACCGCTTGGTGTTGTCCCAACAAACTGTGAAATTGACGGGTAAGGCTGGCCAGCACCTCTGACTGCGGCTCGCTTTCGAAATCGGCGCGAAGCAGTTGCTGCTGTCTACCAATAATGCGCAGCTTGACCGTGGTTTGCAGTTGGGCATCGCGGCCCAAATGGGCGTGGATGCCGCTTTTTTCTAGCTGCTTGACCAGTCTGTTGCCGTTATCGTCTTCGCCCACCACACTCAGCAAAGAGGCTTGTGCGCCCAAAGTGACCACATTGAAAGCCACATTGCCACAGCCGCCTAAGCGTTCTTCTTCACGGGTCACACGCACCACTGGCACCGGTGCTTCGGGGCTGATGCGGTCTACCGCGCCATACCAATAGCGGTCGAGCATGACATCGCCGACGACCAGCACTTGGGTGCTTTGCAGGTGTTCAGGGGTACAAAGCGTCATCACAGTTCTTCAATTCTTCGGGGAGGGTAACTGTCCCAAGCTTGGCAGCCTGGACATTGCCAAAAATGGTGCAAGGCCTCAAAGCCACAGGCCGCACAGCGGTAGCGGCGCAGGGGCTTGACCGCGTGGTCCAAGGCGCGTTGAACTTGCGGTTGTTGCGCAGGGTCCAGTCCCGCACCGGCCAGCCATTGGCTGGCGGCAATGAGGGAGGGGTGATTTTGCAAATGCGCGGCGTAATGCGCCCGGCCATCAGCCTTGCCCATGTGTTGCTCCAGCGTTACCAAGGCGTCGAGTACATCCAAGCTTTGCAATTGTTGGTAACCGTTTTGCAAGAGTTGCAGCACCGCTGACTCGCGTTGCACCTGCGGGGCCAGTTGGGCGAGTTGCGCGGCGAACAAAGGCAGGGAGGAAGGGATGTCGCTGGCGAGTTGCTGCAGTTGGTCGCAGGCTTGGCCAGTTTGGCCTTGCGCTTGCATCCACTGCGCCAAAGCCACACGCGGTCTGGCATGAAGAGGGGCGCAAGCCACGGCCTCTTGCAACAGCCCATGCACTTCTTCTGGGTTCTTGCTTTGCGCTGCCAGTTCGCACAGGTAATGCGCACGGCGGGTGTCGAATTGCCCTTGCCCTTGTTGCAGATCCAGTTGTCGCGACACTTCGGCGGCTTGGAGCCAGTCGCGGGCTCTTTCGTAAATGCTCAAGAGCGCCAGCAAAGCCTGTGCGGCCAACGGGGTGTCTAGCAAGGCGCGCAGCGCGGTTTCGGCGCGGTCCAAAATGCCCGCTTTGACAAAGTCCATGGCCAAGTCGTACTGCGCTCGCTCGCGATCTGATTGGCTGATATCGCCGCGTGAGAGCAGGTGTTGGTGGACCCGCACAGCCCGCTCGTACTCACCTCGGCGGCGAAACAAATTGCCTAAAGCGAAATGCAATTCGGAGGTGTCAGGGTCACGTTGCACGGCTTCAATGAAGGCGTCGATGGCCTGGTCTTGTTGCTCGTTGAGCAAATGGTTCAAGCCTTTGAAGTAGGCCTTGGGGTTGCTGCGGTTTTCCATGCGCAGTTGACGTAAATCGAAGCGAGAGGCCAGCCAGCCTAATAAAAAGGCGGCAGGCAGCCCCAGAAAAATCCAGCTGATGTCCAAATCCATCGTCGTCAAGGCCCGAAAGGAATGTCAGGGGCGGGCGGCGCAGACATGGGTTTGACAGAGGCTGGGGTTTCTTGGGACGCAAGCAAAACCTGTTTGGCTAATCGCCGTTGGTGCCACCAACGCGGCACCATGCCCAAGACACCTACCACCACACCGGCGGCAAAAAAGGCAAGCAGCACCAGCACCAGTGGTGAGCGCCATTGCAAGCCCCAAAAGAAACGCACCTGCACATCCTCTTGGTTGTTCAAGGCGAAAGCAAACAGCATTAAAAAAATGGCCGCTTTCAGTGTCCACTGCAGCAGCCATAGGAATTGTTTCAAGACGAGCCCCTGTGAATCAAGCCATTCTAGGCTTTAAGGTGTGTTGCCTTTGAGAAGTTGCTCGGTACGCAAGTCAACAGCTTCGCGCAGGGCTTTGCCTGGCTTGAAATGCGGCACTCTTTTTTCAGGAATGGCCACAGCTTCACCAGAGCGGGGATTGCGACCCATGCGGGGAGGGCGGCGGTTAACGGAAAAGCTACCAAAACCACGCAACTCAATGCGGTGCCCTTTGACCATGGCGTCACTCATCGCGTCAAGCAAAGCTTTGACGGCAAATTCAGCATCACGGTGACCCAATTGAGGAAACCGCGATGCCAATTCTTCTACCAAATCACTTCGGGTCATAGTTACTACTTTGTATGAACCTGGAAATGGCCACCTGTCAGTTGTAAAAACTGGCAAGTGGCGCGGGTATCACACAGGGCTAGGTGGGGAGCCCATGTGTGGGGCTTACTTCTCGCCAGTGTCAAGCTTGGCGCGCAGCAGAGCGCCCAAACTGGTGGTGCCGGCGTTGCCTGAGTTTTGGCTCAGGGATTGCATGGCTTCTTGTTGGTCAGCTTGGTCTTTCGCTTTGATCGACAACTGGATGTTGCGTGTTTTGCGGTCCACATTGACCACCACAGCGGTCACTTCGTCGCCGACTTTGAGCACCTGGCTGGCATCTTCCACGCGGTCGCGGGAGATTTCAGACACGCGCAGGTAGCCGATGATCTCTTCGCCGAGGTCGATTTCAGCGCCTTTGGCATCCACGGTTTTGACGGTACCGGTGACGATTTGGCCTTTGTCATTGACTGACACGAAGTTGGTGAAGGGGTCAGAGTCGAGTTGCTTGATACCCAAGGAGATGCGCTCACGCTCCACGTCCACGGCCAACACCAAGGCTTCAACTTCTTGGCCTTTCTTGAAGTTACGCACAGCGGCTTCGCCGGTTTCGTTCCAAGACAGATCAGACAAATGCACCAAACCGTCGATGCCAGCAGCCAAGCCGACAAACACGCCAAAGTCGGTGATGGACTTGATGGGGCCTTTGACGCGGTCGCCACGCTTGGTGGCACCTGCGAACTCTTGCCAAGGGTTGGCTTTGCACTGCTTCATGCCCAAAGAGATGCGGCGCTTGTCTTCGTCGATCTCGAGGACCATGACTTCGACCTCGTCACCCAAAGCGACGATTTTGGAAGGGGCCACGTTTTTGTTGGTCCAGTCCATCTCGGACACGTGCACCAAGCCTTCGATGCCGGGTTCGAGTTCCACAAACGCGCCGTAATCGGCGATGTTGGTGACCTTGCCGTGCATACGGGTGCCTTGGGGATAGCGGCGGTTCACGCCCATCCAAGGGTCGTCGCCCATTTGTTTCAAGCCCAAAGAGACACGGTTTTTCTCGGTGTCGAATTTGAGGATCTTGGCAGTGATTTCTTGACCAGCGACAACCACCTCGGAGGGGTGACGCACACGGCGCCATGCCATGTCGGTGATGTGCAATAAACCGTCGATGCCACCCAAGTCGACAAAAGCGCCGTACTCGGTGATGTTTTTCACCACACCGTGAACAATGGAGCCTTCTTTCAGGTTTTCCATCATCTTGGCGCGTTCTTCGCCCATCGAGGCTTCAATCACCGCGCGGCGTGACAACACCACGTTGTTGCGCTTGCGGTCGAGCTTGATGACCTTGAATTCCATGGTCTTGTTCTCGAAAGGAGACAAGTCTTTGATAGGACGGGTTTCAATGAGCGAGCCGGGCAAGAAAGCGCGGATGCCATTGACCAACACGGTCAGGCCACCTTTGACTTTGCCGCTGGTGGTGCCGGTCACGAACTCGCCGGACTCGAGGGCTTTTTCCAAGCTCATCCAAGAGGCGAGGCGCTTGGCGGTGTCGCGGCTGAGGATGGTGTCGCCGTAGCCGTTTTCGACCGAGCTGATGGCCACCGACACAAAGTCGCCGGCTTGGACTTCGATTTCGCCCAAGTCATTTTTAAATTCTTCGATAGGCACATAGGCCTCTGATTTCAGCCCCGCATTGACCACCACGTGGTTGTGCTCGACACGGATGACTTCAGCGGTGATGACTTCACCGGTGCGCATCTCTGAGCGTTTCAGGGATTCTTCAAACAGGGCTGCAAAAGATTCAGACATTCAATTTCCTAGATTCGTCGACCAAGAGGCCTACCCCAGCAAAGGGCATATGAAAAACTTGATCGACTTTTGTCGCGGCTAAACCGCAGTTGGGTGAAACAACCTCGACACCAGTGCGCCAAGCAGCGCGGGGAGGGGTGCCGAGGAACGAGTCAGGTGCGGCCGGAGCCAAACACCTGTTTGCTTTGCCACCAGGTCAACACTTGGTCCACCGATTCCTCGATGGAGAGCAGGGAGTTGTCCAGTTGCAAAGCGTCTTGTGCGGGCTTGAGAGGTGCAACGCTGCGCTGTGTGTCACGGGCGTCACGCGCTTCCAAGTCTGCGCGAAGAGCCGAGATTGTAGTGGAAAAACCCTTTGAAATCAGTTGCTTGTGGCGGCGTTCGGCTCTTTTTTCTGCGCTGGCGGTCAAAAACACCTTCAAAGGCGCGTTGGGGAAGATGACCGTACCCATGTCGCGCCCATCCGCCAACAGGCCTGGCAGCCTTTGAAAGCTGTGTTGCAAGTCCACCAAAGCCTGTCGCACCGCTGGCAAAACAGAGACTTTGGAGGCGTTCATGCCTGCTTCTTCGGTGCGGATGGCCTCGGAAACATTGACGCTAGACAGAAGCACTTGCTCACCTTCAAACACCACGGGGAGGTGACGCGCCAGTTCTGCGATGGCGTTTTCATGCTCGACGTCCAGCGCCAAACCCGCTTGCAAGGCGGCATAAGCGGTGACACGGTAGAGCGCACCGCTGTCCAAATAGTGATAGCCCAAACGCTGGGCCACCAGCGCGGCGAGCGTGCCTTTGCCCGAGGCGGTGGGGCCGTCGATGCAAATGACGGGCACGTTGGCGGCGTGGGACAAGGCGAACAAGGCCTCGAAGTAATCGGGGAAGGTTTTGGCCACGCATTTCGGGTCTTCAATGCGAACCGGCAACGCTGCGGGATTGAACGCGGCCAGCGAGAAACACATGGCGATGCGGTGGTCGTCGTAGGTGTGGATGCTGGCGGCTTGCCAATCTTGGATGGGGTGCACCCGAAGCCAGTCGGGGCCTTCCTCCACCAGTGCGCCCAATTTGCGGGCCTCGGCGGCCATGGCGGCGATTCGGTCGGTTTCCTTCACTCGCCAGCTCGCGATGTTGCGCAAGGTGCTGGGGCCGTCGGCGTAAAGCGCCATCACCGCCAAGGTCATGGCGGCGTCAGGGATTTGGTTGCAGTCCATGTCGATGGCCTTGAGCGGCCAAGATCCACGGCGGGTTTGCACCCAGTTGGGGCCGCTTTTAATCACTGCGCCCATGAGCTGGGCCGCGTCCATGAAACGGATGTCGCCCTGGATGGAGTCTGCGCCCACGCCTTGAATGCGCACCCCTTGTTCGGACGCCAAAGCGCCCAGTGCAATGAAGTAACTGGCCGAGGATGCATCAGCTTCCACATGCAAAGTGCCAGGGGAGGTGTAGCGGCTGCCCGAGGAAACGGTGAAACGCTGCCAGCCTTCGCGCTGCACCGTCACGCCAAAGCGCTGCAGCAGGTTCAAGGTGATGTCGATGTAGGGTTTGGAGATGAGTTCGCCCACCACCTCGATGACCACATTTGTTTTGGCCACCAGCGGCAGCGCCAACAGCAAAGCGGTGAGGAACTGGCTGGACACATCGCCCCGCACTTGAATGGTCTTGTCCAGCTTCAAGCTGCTGTGGCCTCTCAGGTGCAGCGGCGGGTAGCCGTCTTGCCCGGTGTATTGAATCTGGCAACCCAGCTGGCGCAGCGCATCGACCAAGTCGCCAATCGGGCGCTCGTGCATGCGGGCCACGCCATGCAAACGGGCTTGCGTACCCATCAGCGCCAAGGCAGCGGTCAGGGGGCGCATGGCGGTACCGGCGTTGCCCATGAACAAATCCAATTCGGCTAAAGGCGACAGCCCACCCAAGCCGGTGATGCGGACCGTGCTGCCAGCTTCCATCACCTTGCAGCCCATCTGGCGCAAAGCGTTTAGCATGACCCGGGTGTCGTCCGAGTCCAGCAGGTCGTGCAGGGTGGTTGTGCCCTGGCACAAAGCGGCGAGCAAGAGCACCCGGTTGGAGATGCTTTTGGAGCCGGGCAGGGTGACCGTGCCTTGGGCGCTGGCGAGGGCGGGGACGTCGAGGAAGGCGGTGGTGAACATGAAATCCTTATCTGCCAATCAGCAGTTTGAGTGCGTCTTCCACGCGTTTGAGTTGGGCGGTGTTCAGGCTGGTCAAAGGCTCATCGCCCATGATGCGGCGGTTGGAGATGGCGCGAATTTGGTCCATCAGCAAATCCGTCTCCAGCGCCAAGCCCGCTTGCTGGGGCAAAGCCACCCGCAGCGGAAAGTAGTCTTTGTCGCGCCGAACCTGGCTGGTGCCCACCACCACGATGGTGGTCGGGTGGCCGCTGGCATTCAACAAGTCGGTCTGAATCACCAAGGCAGGGCGTTTGCGTTTGCCCGGTTCTTCTTTGTGAGACTGCGGTTCGAGATCGACTTCCCAAATTTGGCCGCGTTGGAACTTATTCGAGGCCATCGCTCAGCGTGCCTTCCAGCGACTCGTTCACCTGGAGGTGTTCATCGGCCAGTTCGCGGGACAAGGCGGCAATGCGCTGCGCCATGAGTTGGGCGTTTTTCTCGGACACGGCTTGGCGGATGTAGTCCGAGCTTTTCAACCCGAGTGCGCTGGCCATGGCGCGGGTTTGCTCAGAAAAAACCTCGTCAGCCCGAAATGAAAATGTGGATGCCTGCATCTGAATGCCTTTTTGTAATACAGATTTGCAGCACAAATTTTAAGACAAAACCGGTTACTGACCTGTTGTCAGTCTGCTTCGCTGGCCTGGCCGCCAGTCAGTTGCCAGCCGCTACGCGCCACACTGGCCTGTGCGATCAAGCGGGACAGGGCTTGTAAGTCATTGTTTTGTATGGATTTTTCAAGGTCGTGCAGGGCCGCTTGAAAATGCGCCAATTGGGCCAGCACCTCGGTACGGTTGGCGCTCAGGATGTCCCGCCAGACAGCAGGGTCGCCGGCTGCGATGCGCGAAAAATCCCGAAAACCAGGACCGGCCAGCTTTAAAAACACTTCGCCCTCGGCTTGTTGCAGCAAGCCGTTCATTTGCGCAAACGCCAGCAAATGCGGCACATGGCTGACCGCAGCAAAGGTTTGGTCATGCGCCTCGGGCGTCATCTGGTGGACGCGGCTGCCAATGGCCTGCCACAGCGCCGTGACCTGCGCCACTTGCGCGGGCGTGTTGTGAGGCAAGGGCGTGAGGATGAGGGCGCGGTCTTGGTACAGCGTGCTTTCAGCATGGTCCACACCCGCTTGGGCTTTGCCAGCGATGGGGTGGGCGGGTAAAAAGCAGCCCAGTTTGTCGCCCAAAGCGGCTCGGGCAGCAGCGACCACATCGCCTTTGGTGGAACCCACGTCCATCAGCAAACAGTTGGGGCTCAGGTGTGGGGCGATCTCCGCCAAGCAAGCCGCGGTGTGGCTGACCGGCACGGCCAGCAGCACCAGGTCCGCGCCTTGAACCGCCTCGGCAGCGCTCAAGGCGGCTTGGTGGATAACGCCGCGCTGCATCGCTTTTTGGCGTGTGCCTTCAGATGGGCTGAAGCCCACCACGCGTTCAACCAGTGCTTTGTCTTGCAGGGCGAGGGCAAAGGATGCGCCCATGAGGCCGCAGCCAACCAACCCGAGTTGCTTGAACTTCATGCGCCAACCGGGTAGGAGCCAATCACTTTGTAAAAGGCGCACAGGCCCTGCAACTCTTTGAGCGCTTGGGCCACGTGGGGTTGGCTGATGTGGCCATCGAGGTCGATGTAGAAGTTGTACTCCCACTGGCCAGACTTGGCGGGGCGCGACTCGAAGCGGGTCATGGACACGCCGTTGGCCTTGAGCGGCATCAGCAGGTCGTGCACCGCGCCGGGTTTGTTGGGCACAGACACCACCAGTGAGGTGCAGTCTTTGCCCGAGGCGGGCGGCGTGGCCAGGGTTTGGGGCAGGGTGATGATGGCAAAACGGGTGCGGTTGTAGGCCTCGTCTTGGATGGCGTGGGCCACCACATGCAGGCCAAATTCAGAAGCTGCACGTTCGCTGGCCAAGCCGGCCCAAGCGGGGTTGGTGGCGGCCAAACGTGCGCCTTCGGCGTTGCTCGACACGGCGCGGCGCTCGGCATGGGGCAGGTGCTGGCTCAGCCATTCCTGGCATTGGCCCAAAGCCTGGGGGTGCGCCAACACCACCTCGATGCCGTCGAGCGACGCCGACTGGCGCAGCAGGTTGTGGCGTACCAAGAGGCTGACCTCGCCAATCACATGCACGGGGGTGCGCAAAAACAAATCCAGGGAACGCGCAACCGCCCCTTCGGTGGAGTTTTCAACGCCCACCACGCCAAACTGCGCGGTGCCTGCGCTGGTGGCGTGAAACACCTCGTCAAAGTTGTTGCAGTAAATGAGTTCGGCGGCGGAACCGAAATACTCGATGGCGGCTTGTTCGCAAAACGTGCCCACCGGACCCAGCACCGCCACGCGCTGAGGTGCTTCCAAGGCCAAACAGGCCGACATGATTTCGCGCCAAATAGCGGCGACATGCTGGTTTTTCAGGGGACCTGGGTTGTGGGCTTGGATTTTTTCCAGCACCTGGGCTACGCGGTCAGGGCGAAAAAAGGGAGAGCCTTCTGCGCGTTTGATGTCACCCACGGCCTCGGCCAAATGCGCTCGTTGGTTGAGAAGCGTCAGCAACTGGCCGTCGAGTTGGTCGATTTGCACCCGCAAATCGGCCAAGCTCAGCGCGGGTTTGGCGCTGTGGGTCATGCGGCGTCGTCAGGTGCAGCGTCGCTGGCACCGTCCTCGTTCGCACCGTCTTCGTTGGCATCGTCGGCACCCGCTTGCGCGTCGTTTTCCACGATGCGTTGCATGCCAGAGAGCTTGGCACCTTCGTCCAAACCGATCAGGGTCACGCCCTGCGTGGCGCGGCCCATTTCGCGGATTTCGCTGACACGGGTGCGCACCAAGACACCGCGGTCGGTGATGAGCATGATGTCGTCGTCGCCGTGAACCAAAGTGGCGGCCACGACTTTGCCGTTGCGCTCAGATTGTTGGATGGCAATCATGCCCTTGGTGCCGCGTCCGTGGCGGGTGTATTCATCAATCGGTGTGCGCTTGCCGTAACCGTTTTCAGTGGCGGTGAGCACGCTGGTGCGGGCCATGTCGGGGGTGGCGCTGCCGTCGGGCAGGGCGGGCACGTCTTGCGCGGCCACCAGCATGGCGATCACGCTTTGACCGTCTTCGATCATCATGCCGCGCACACCGCGGGCGCTGCGGCCCAAGGGGCGCACATCGTTTTCATCAAAGCGCACAGCTTTACCGCCGTCGCTGAACAGCATCACATCGTGCTTGCCATCGGTCAAGGCTGCACCAATCAGGAAGTCGTTATCGTCCAAATTGACCGCGATGATGCCGCCCTTGCGCGGGTTGTTGAATTCGTCCAACGAGGTCTTTTTGACCGTGCCCATGGAGGTGGCCATGAAGACGTATTGGTCGGCAGGGAAGGTGCGTGCTGTGCCGGTGAGTGGCAGCACCACATTGATTTTTTCGCCATCTTGCAAGGGGAACATATTGACGATGGGGCGACCGCGTGAACCGCGTGAACCTTCAGGCACTTCCCATACCTTGAGCCAATACAAGCGACCACGGTTGGAGAAACACAGGATGTAGTCGTGGGTATTGCCGATGAAGAGCTGCTCGATCCAGTCGTCTTCTTTGGTGGCGGTGGCTTGCTTGCCGCGACCGCCGCGTTTTTGGGCGCGGTATTCGCTGAGCGGCTGGCTCTTGATGTAGCCGCTGTGGCTGAGCGTGACCACCATGTCGGTGGGCGTGATCAGGTCTTCGGTGGCCAAGTCTTGGGCGTTGTGCTCGATGTGGCTGCGACGCATACCCACTTTGCTTTGACCGAATTCTTGGCGAATGGCAGACAACTCGTCGCTGATGATGGTGGAGACGCGTTCGGGTCGGGCCAAGATGTCGAGCAAGTCGTCAATTTCAGCCATGACTTCTTTGTACTCGTTGACGATCTTGTCTTGCTCCAAGCCGGTCA
Organism: Bordetella parapertussis; assembly: GCA_945882755.1. GTDB lineage: Bacteria > Pseudomonadota > Gammaproteobacteria > Burkholderiales > Burkholderiaceae_C > Limnohabitans. The sequence continues at coordinate 14,962 of CAMCWS010000140.1, forward strand.
GGCGTTGCAAGCGCATTTGCAAAATTTCGTGGGCTTGGGTGTCGCTTAAGCGGTAGAGGCCGTCGCCGCCCATGCCATATTGTTTTTCCAAACCGTCGGGGCGGTAGTCGTCGGCGTTGATCACGCTGCCATCGGCCTTGGCGCGGGTCAGCATGGTGCGCACCAACTGGCTGTCCCAAGGCTTGCTCATCAACTCGGTTTTGGCCACCGGTGGCGTGGGCGCGTTGCGGATGATGGCGATGAATTCATCGATATTCGCCAATGCAACCGCCAAACCTTCCAGCACATGGCCACGCTCACGGGCTTTGCGCAGGTTGAAGATGGTGCGGCGTGTCACCACTTCACGGCGGTGTGACAAAAAGACGCTGATGAGGTCTTTCAAGTTGCACAAACGTGGCTGCCCGTCGATCAAGGCCACCATGTTCATGCCGAAGGTGTCTTGAAGTTGGGTTTGCTTGTAGAGGTTGTTCAGCACCACCTCGGGTACCGCACCGCGCTTGAGTTCAATCACCAAGCGCATGCCGGATTTGTCCGACTCGTCTTGGATATGGCTGATGTCCTCGATCTTTTTCTCGTGGACCAGCTCGGCCATGCGCTCTTGCAGCGTCTTTTTGTTCACCTGGTAGGGCAGTTCGTCCACGATGATGGCTTGGCGCTGACCACGGTCGATGTCTTCGAAGTGGCATTTGGCCCGCATGACCACGCGGCCGCGTCCGGTTCGGTAGCCCTCTTTCACGCCACTGATGCCGTAAATGATGCCGGCGGTGGGGAAATCGGGGGCGGGCACGATGTCCATCAGGTCGTCAATGGAGGCGTCGGGGTGGCGTAGCAGGTGCAAACAGGCGTCGACCACTTCGTTGAGGTTGTGTGGCGGGATGTTGGTCGCCATACCCACAGCAATACCGGCCGAGCCATTGACCAGCAAATTGGGAAATTTAGCAGGCATGACCAGCGGTTCTTTTTCGCTGCCGTCGTAGTTGGGGCCGAAATTAACGGTTTCTTTGTCTAAGTCGTCCAGCAGTTCGTGGGCGATTTTGGACAAACGGATCTCGGTGTAACGCATGGCGGCGGCGTTGTCGCCGTCCACCGAGCCGAAGTTGCCTTGGCCATCCACCAACATGTGGCGCAGCGAAAAGTCTTGCGCCATGCGCACAATGGTGTCATAGACCGCGCTGTCGCCGTGGGGGTGGTATTTACCAATGACGTCACCCACGATACGGGCTGACTTTTTGTAAGGGCGGTTCCAGTCGTTGTTCAGCTCGTGCATCGCGAACAACACGCGGCGGTGTACTGGTTTCAAGCCGTCACGGGCATCGGGGAGGGCGCGTCCCACGATCACGCTCATGGCGTAATCCAGGTAGCTGCGGCGCATTTCCTCTTCTAGGCTGGTGGGCAGTGTTTCTTTGGCAAACTGGGTCATTTAGGCAGTCCATTCAGGACAGGGGAAACCGCAGATTTTAGGCTTAAGAGTGTGTAATCTAAAGGATTAGAATCTGTGGCACAATCCAGATCAAAGGGTAATCCCGACCCTCGCGATTTTTATTGACTTGCCCAAAGTTGGCAAACTCCCAAAGGAACATCATGAAAAACTTGAAATCTCTTGCACTTGCTCTATCACTTGTGGGTTTTGCAGCAGCATCCTCTGCCCACGACTCTGGTAACTGGGAATCTTCTTCCGGTGAAGTTTGGAAGAACACCCCTGGCGAATGCTGGCGCACCGGTTTTTGGACCCCCGCCAATGCTTTGCCTGGCTGCGATGGCGCGATCACCGAGACACCCAAGGCCATGGTCAAACCCGACCCTGTCATGCCTACACCTGAAGTGGCACCCCCACCCGCACCAGTCGCTGCACCTGCTCCCGCACCAGCCCCTGCACCAGCCCCTGCACCAGCCCCTGCTGCTGCAGTCTCCTCCAAAGTCACATACGCTGCTGACGCTTTCTTTGATTTTGATAAATCTGTCATCAAGCCAGAAGGCAAAGCCAAGCTCGACGATTTGGCCGACAAAGTCAAAGCAATCAACCTTGAAGTCATCATTGCTGTGGGTCACACCGATTCCGTAGGCTCTGACGCATACAACCAAAAACTGTCTTTGCGTCGTTCGCAAGCTGTTAAAGCTTATTTGGTTAGCAAGGGCATCGACAAAACCCGCATCTACACCGAAGGCAAAGGCGAGAAGCAGCCTGTAGCTGACAACAAGACCAAAGAAGGACGCGCCAAAAACCGTCGCGTTGAAATCGAAGTGGTCGGTTCACGCAAGAACTGATTTACCCGCTTGATGCGAAACCCCGCCGAGGCGGGGATTTTTTATGCCTGCGATTTACCCGACAATCTCCCCCATGAACACCACCAATGTAGATCCCGCTGAACTCGCCAAATTCTCCGAGCTTGCCCACCGCTGGTGGGATGTGAATAGCGAATTTAGGCCTTTGCACCAAATCAACCCTCTGCGATTGGATTGGATTCAAACGCTGGCCTCTCTCAAAGATAAGCAAGTGCTCGACGTGGGTTGCGGCGGCGGCATTTTGTCGGACGCCATGGCGCGAGCTGGCGCTCATGTGACCGGCATTGACTTGGCTACCAAGTCCCTGAAAGTTGCGCAGTTGCATGCCTTAGAAACACAAACCCCTAACGTGAGTTACCGCGAAGTCAGCGCCGAAGCCTTGGCTGCCGAAAAGCCAGCCAGTTTCGATGTGGTTACTTGCATGGAAATGCTCGAACATGTGCCCGACCCCGCCTCTGTGGTGCGAGCCTGCGCTACCTTGGTCAAGCCTGGCGGGTGGGTGTTTTTCTCCACTTTGAACCGCAATCCCAAGTCGTTCGTGTTTGCCATCTTGGGGGCGGAGTACATCTTGAACCTGCTGCCAAAGGGCACCCATGAGTACGCGAAATTCATCCGTCCCAGCGAATTGGCAGGGTTTTGCAGGGAGGCGGGTTTACAGACGCAGGCCTCACGTGGCTTGCAATACAACCCGATCACGCGCCGCTATTGGTTGGATGGCAACACCAGCGTGAACTATATGTTGGCCACCCAACGCGAGGCTTGAGATGCGCTTGCCACAAGCTGTGTTGTTTGATTTGGATGGCACTTTGATTGACAGTGCCCCAGACTTGGGTGCTGCTGCCGACAAAATGCGCACCGACCGTGGTTTGGCTTCGCTGGACTATGCGCTATATCGCCCCATGGCAGGTTCAGGAGCTCGCGGCATGCTGGAAATTGCATTTGGTATGGGCCCAGAGCACCCAGACTATGAAGACTTCAAGGAAGAGTTTTTAAGCAACTACGAGCAAGCCATGACGGTGCGTTCGGTGATTTTCGAGGGCGTTCATGATTTGTTGGCGCATTTGCAAGCGAAGGGCATGCTTTGGGGCGTGGTCACCAACAAGCACCAGCGTTTTACATTGCCGCTGACCGCCCAGCTTCCCTTGTTCGCTACAGCCAAAGCCATTGTGAGTGGCGATACCACGCCACACGCCAAACCACATCCCGAGCCTTTGTTCGAAGCAGCAAGGCGCATGCAACTGCCGCCCGAGCATTGCTGGTATGTGGGTGACGACGAGCGAGATATCGTGGCAGGTAAAGCGGCGGGTATGACCACGGTGGCTGCGCACTATGGGTATTTGGGCAGTCAAGCCGAGGTTTTGAATTGGGGGGCTGACCACATCATCCATTCCCCGCTGGCTTTGGCAGAGTTACTGGTACAGGCGTAGAATCCGCGACTCTTGGGGCTGCATTGGTTTCGACATGGGTTCGGACGCGGCGCAGGGCATGTCGAGGTTCTGTCACCTCGTTAATCAGCAGAAAAAAACTAACTGCAAACGACGAACGTTTCGCACTAGCGGCTTAAACCCGCTAGCCTTGCAACAGTTGGCCAATAGGCTGGGCAAGGGGGCAACAGGTGTCAAAACCTGTGGTTTCCAGGCTGCAAGGTAATTCATATCGGCTGGTTTCACACCGGGTACCTTGGTGGGGAGCGAGAAAATAGGGTGCTGGTTTGGGGTGCAGCGTGTCGCTGCGCGGCACCTTGAATGAGAAAACAAAACAGACGACTACACATGTAGAACTGTCCGAAAAAGGCTTGTGGACGGGGGTTCAAATCCCCCCAGCTCCACCAAATGCAAGTTTAAAGGCCGCTAGGTTTAACCATCTAGCGGCTTTTTTCTTAGGTAAATCAGTTATTTGCCAAACATTTCTGCTCTTTAAGCGATCAATTTATTCATATAGATAATAAAAATACATATATTAAATTAAAAATAATAATAAATAATTATTTGCAGTGAAATTTAAAGATTTCTCACTTCGTGCCGAAACGTATTGTGCATAAAGGAAAATCATGACGACCTTATCTTCACTGTCAAATACGTTAATTAAATCGCTAGATTTTTCCGCCATTAGCAGCACTGATATTGCTACGTTGAGTAGCGCGCAAGTATCGCTTTTGTCTACAAAACAAGTCAGCGCTATTACTACGGCTGCAATTTCGTCTGTATCAACCAGTGCCATTGCACAGTTGAGCGTCAATCAAGTATTTGCATTGATTTCAAGCCAAATTGCCTACCTTTCTACTGACCAATTGGTCGCCCTGACAACAACCCAGGTGGCTGCGTTGTCGACACTGCAGGTGTCAGCTATTGCGTCGGATGACTTGGCGGCAATGGAAACTGCGGATATTGCCGCTTTGAGCACTGCGGTAATTGCCAAGCTAAGCACAGCCCAGATTTCAGCATTGACCACAGACCAACTGGTGGGGTTAACTACCAAACAAGCGGCTGCATTGACGACCGCACAGATAACGTCGATCGCAGCTGCGAACTTGGCGACCATGGAGACATCGGATGTCGCCGCCTTGAGTACCGCAGTGATAGCCAAGCTGGCGACTGCGCAGGTTGCCGCATTGACAACCGACCAACTGATGCGCTTGAGCACGATGCAGACCAATGCGCTGACAACTGCGCAAATTTCCGCATTGACGACGGATCAGTTGATAGGCTTGAGTGCCAAACAGGCGGCAGCCTTGACAACAGCCCAAGTAGCGGCCATTGCTGCTTCCGATTTTGCTGAGATGGAAACGGCCGATATTGCCTCGCTAAGCACAGCGGTCATTGCCAAGTTGACCACAGCGCAAATCGCTGCCTTGACAACTGCTCAGTTGACAGGCTTGAGTAGCGCTCAGGCCGCAGTATTGACGACGGCGCAAGTCGCGGTGATTGCCTCGGATGATTTAGCGGTAATGGAGACGGCTGATATTGCTGCTTTAAGCACTGCGGTGATAGCCAAACTGTCGACAGGTCAATTGAGTGCCATGTCAACCTTGCAGGTGTCAAATTTGAGCACCAAACAATTGGCCGTGTTGACGACTGCACAAGTGTCTGTGTTGACGACAGATCAATTGGCAAGCTTGAGTACCAAGCAAGCCGCTGCGCTGACAACAGCGCAGGTGGCGGTCATTGCATCAGACAGTTTGGCCGCAATGGAGACGGCGGATATTGCTGCACTCAGTACGGCGGTGATTGCCAAATTAACGACCGCGCAGCTGAGTGCTATGTCAACGGCGCAGGTGGCAAATTTAACCACCAAACAGTTGGCTGTCGTGACAACAGCGCAGATAGCTGTTTTGACGACAGACCAGTTGATAGGTTTGAGTAGCGCCCAAGCGGCCGCGCTGAAGACGGCTCAAGTGGCTGCCATTGCAGCAGCGGACATGGCTTTGATGGAGACAGGCGATATTGCAGCTTTAAGTTCCGCAGTAGTAGCCAAGCTGAGCACAGGCCAAATTGCCGCATTGACGACGGAGCAGGTAGCGAGTTTGAGTACCTTGCAAACCTCTGTGTTGACGAGTGCGCAAATAGCTGCGTTGACGAGCGATCAGTTAATTGGTTTGAGTACCAAACAGGCTGCTGTCTTAACGACGCTGCAGGTGGCAGGAATTGCAGCAGCCGATATGGCACTCATGGAAACTGCCGATATCGCTGCATTGAGTACAGCCGTGATTGCCAAGTTGACAACAGCGCAGACGGCCGCCCTGACAACAGATCAGTTGGTCGGTTTGAGTACCAAGCAAGCTGCAGCGTTGACAACTTTGCAGGTTTCCGCCATTGCATCCGATAACTTGGCGGCCATGGAAACAGCAGATATTGCAGTTTTGAGCACTTCGGTGGTGGCGAAGTTAAGCACCGCACAAATCGCTGCTTTGACAACTGACCAGTCGATTGGTTTGACCTCCAAGCAGTTGGCTGTTTTGACAACAGCGCAAATTGCGTCGCTAACAAGCGATCAATTGATGGGTTTAAGTACCTCGCAAGCGGCTGCGTTGACAAGCACACAGGTGGCTGCCATTGCGTCAGATGACTTGGCAGTGATGGAGACGGCGGATATTGCGGCCATGAGTACCTCAGTGATTGCGGCTTTGACAACAGCACAAATCGCTGCTTTGACAACAGATCAGCTGATGGGTTTGAGTACGAAGCAAGTGGCTGTGTTGACGACCAAGCAGGTGGCCGTCATCGCGTCGGCAGACTTGGCCATGCTTGAGACAGCAGATATTGCGGCATTGAGCACGGCCGTGATTGCCAAGCTGTCGACCGCACAGATTTCCGCGTTGTCGACAGACCAATTGGTAGGCTTGAGTTCAGCCCAGGCAGCTGTATTGACAACCGCGCAGGTAGAGGCGATTGCCTCAGACGATTTGGCGACAATGCAAACGGCTGATATCGCGGCGTTAAGCACTGCGGTGATCGCCAAGTTGTCGACAAATCAACTCAGTTCGTTGACGACTGCGCAGGTGACCAATTTGAGCACCAAGCAATTGGCTGTGGTGACCACTGCGCAAATATCTACATTCACGACTGAACAGTTAATGGGATTGAGCACCAAACAACTGGCAGTCTTGTCGACCGGACAGATAGCTGCGTTGACGACTGATCAATTGATTGGCTTGACTACTAAACAGGCAGCTGCATTGACCAGTGTGCAGGTGGCTGCCATTGCGGCAGCAGATTTGGCGGAGATGGAGACGGCAGATATTGCGGCATTGAGTACAGCAGTAATTGCCAATCTGACCACCACACAAATCGCTGCATTGACGACAGACCAATTGATGGGATTGAGTTCCGCGCAAGCAGCTGTGTTGACCACCAAGCAAGTGGCCGTCATTGATGCAGCGGACTTGGCTGAAATGGAGACAGCCGATATCGCGGCATTGAGCACCTTGGTCGTTTCCAAATTGACGACAGCGCAAATCGCTGCCTTGACCACCGAACAGTTGGTGGCTATGAGTACCACGCAAACGGCTGTGTTGACCTCCTTGCAAATCGCTGCGTTGACAACGGATCAGTTGATTGGGCTGAGCACCAAACAAGTGGCTGCTTTGACGACAGCTCAGGTCGCTGGCATTGCTGCGGCGGACATGGCTGAAATGGAGACTGAGGATATTGCAGCATTGAGTACGGCGGTGGTCGCCAAGCTGACCACGGCGCAAATCGCTGCGTTGACGACCGATCAGTTGATGGGTTTGAGCACATCACAAGCGGCCGCGTTAACGACAGCGCAAGTGGCCGAGATTGATGCGGCCGACATGGCTGAAATGGAGACAGCGGATATTGCGGCATTGAGCACTGCGGTCATTGCCAAGTTGTCAACAGAGCAGATAACTGCTTTGACGACAGAGCAATTGATGGGACTGAGCACCAAGCAGACGGTGGTGTTGACAAGCGTACAAATGGCTGTATTGACGACCGATCAGTTGGTTGGCTTGAGTACCAAGCAAGCAGCTGCTTTGACGAGTGGACAAGTCAATGCCATTGACGCTGATGATTTGGCGCTCATGGAAACGGAAGACTTTGCCGCACTGAGCACGGCAGTGATCAAGAATTTAACCACCGAGCACATCGTAGCGTTGACGACAGAGCAGCTGGCGTCTCTGAGCACCAAGCAGACAGTGGTGTTGACCACCACGCAAGTTGCGGCATTGACGACAGACCAATTGATTGGTTTGAGCACCACGCAAGCGGCCGCACTTACCAGTGCGCAGGTGGCCGTGATTGCAGCCGCGGACTTGGCTGAAATGGATACAGATGACATTGCAGCATTGAGCACCGCAGTGATTGCCAATCTCACCACCGCACAAATCTCTGCATTGACAACTGACCAATTGATGGGCTTGAGTACCGCTCAAGCGGCTGTGTTGACCACCAAGCAAGTGGCTGTGATTGCTGAGGGCGACTTGGCCGCGATGGAAACGGCCGATATTGCTGCCTTGAGCACTGCCGTGATTGCTAAGCTGACCACGGATCAGATCGCTGCGCTGACGACAGACCAGCTCGCAGGTCTGAGCACCAAACAGGCGGCGGTATTGACGACGGCGCAAGTTGAGGTGATTGCTTCAGACGACTTGGCCGCGATGGAGACAGCTGATATTGCAGCATTGAGCACCGCAGTGATTGCCAAGCTCGCAACCGATCAATTAAGCGCGTTGTCGACCCTACAGGTGTCCAGTTTGACCACCAAGCAGTTGAATGTGTTGACGACGGCGCAAATGGGCGCATTGACAACCGACCAGTTGATGGGATTGAGCACCAAGCAAGTGGCTATCCTGACAACGGCGCAGGTGGCTGCGATTGCGGCAACGGACTTGGCTGAGATGGAGACGGCGGATATTGCCGCCTTGAGCACCACAGTGATTGCCAAGCTGACGACTGATCAGGTTTCTGCGCTGACGACAGCTCAGATCAGCAGTTTTGACACCAAGCAGCTGGCAGTGATTACGAGTGCCCAAATGGCATCGATGACCACAGACCAGTTGATGGGCTTGAGCACCCGACAAGCGGCTGCATTGACCTCAGCCCAGGTGGTTGGGATTGCTGCTGCCGACTTGGCTGAAATGGAGTCCGATGATATTGCGGCTTTGAGTACATCGGTGATTGCCACGCTGACCACTGCACAAATTGTTGCATTGACGACAGACCAGTTGGCCGCGTTGACCACCGCTCAAACGACAGCATTGACGACTGCACAAATTGACGAGTTGACGACGGAGCAGTTGGCCGGTTTGAGCACCAAGCAGGCCGCAGTGTTGACCAGCAAACAGATGGCCGTAATTGATGCAGCAGATTTGGCTGAGATGGATACGGAAGATTTGGCGGTACTGAGCACCTCGGTCATTGCCAATTTGACGACGGAGCAGATTGCCGCATTGACCACAGAGCAGTTGGTGGGTTTGAGCACCAAGCAAACGGCTGTGTTGACTTCCAAGCAGATGGCAGCTCTCACGACCGATCAGTTGATCGGCTTGAGCACCAAGCAAGTGGCTGCCTTGACGTCTTCTCAGGTAACAGCAATTGCCGCGGCCGATATGGCTGAAATGGAGACAGAGGACATCGTCGCATTGAGCACCTCGGTGGTCGCTGGATTCACAACTGCGCAAGTCAGTGCTTTGACAACCGATCAGTTGATCGCTTTGAGTACCAAACAGGCGGCTGTATTGACAACAGGACAAGTCATTGCCATTGCGTCGTCAGACTTGGCGCTGATGGAGACAGACGATATTGCCGCTTTGAGTACAACAGCCATTGCCAAGCTGACGACCAATCAAATCAGTGCCATGTCAACGGCGCAGGTGGCGAATTTGAGCACCAAGCAGTTGGCTGTATTGACGACAGGGCAAATGAATGCTTTGACGACTGATCAATTGATCAGCTTGACCACCAAGCAAGCGGCTGTCTTGACCAGTGCGCAGGTGGCCGCTATTGACGAAGCAGACTTGGCTTTGATGGACACAGCAGACATTGCCGCTTTAAGTACAGCGGTGATTGCCAAATTGACGACAGCGCAAATTGCCGCGTTGACAACAGAACAGTTGGCCGGGTTGAGCACCACGCAAACCTCGAAGTTGACCACTGCGCAGATTTCTGCATTGACAACCGATCAGCTGATTGATTTGAATACCGCACAGGTGGCAGCGTTAACAACGGCACAGGTTGCCGTCATTGCAGCGGCCGATTTGGCTGAAATGGAGACCGAAGACATTGCAGTATTGAGTACGGCTGTGATTGCCAAGCTGAGCACCGCACAGATTGCTGCTTTGACCACTGAGCAACTGGCGGGTTTGACTACCAAGCAAGCTGCTGTTTTGACGAGCACTCAGGTAGCTGTCATTGCGTCAGATGACTTCGCTGTTTTGGAGACCGCTGATATCGCTGTATTGAGTACGGCGGTGATTGCCAAGCTGAGTACAGATCAAATTTCTGCTATGACAACTGATCAGTTGACAGCCTTGACTACCCTGGCAATTACCAAACTGAGCACAGCGCAGATGGTTGCCTTGTCGACGGATCAGCTAATTGGCTTGAGCACTCAGCAAGCTTCTGCACTGAGCAAAACACAGGTTGCAGCGATTGCAGCAGCAGACTTGGCTACGATGGAAACAGCCGATATTGCCGCATTAAGCACATCGGTGGTGGTCAATTTGACGACCGCACAGATAGCGGCCTTGACCGCCGAGCAGTTGGTTGGATTGAGTACCACTCAGGCAGCAGTGTTGACCACCAAGCAAATGGCTGCCATTGCGTCAGACGACTTTGCCGTTTTGGAGACCGCAGATATCGCGGTTTTGAGCACAGCGGTGATTGCAAAGTTGAGCACGAACCAACTTTCCGCCATGACCACAGACCAGTTGAATGCCTTAACAGATAAGCAAGCAGGTGCGCTATCGACAGCTCAATGGCAAGCCCTATTGAGTTAAAAATTTTGACTGAATGGTTGGCATGCTGCTGGGGGTTGCATGATGCTTAAAATGTCAAAATTGAGAAATAAAACTCGATGGCAACAAATTCAAGCATCCTCAAATCTTTAAAGCTAACCAGCACCTTGCCTGCAGTCACGGTCGGGTCGATTTCGGCTGGGCTTCAAATCGCTGGCTTGAACCCGTTCGAAGGATCGTTTACTGATCTTCAAAAAATGTTGGCGGAAAGTCTCACCCCTGAAAATCAGTCGCAAAACACTCAAGCTGTTTCAGGCACTAACTCGGCAAAGGCGCCAAAGCAAAATAGCGACGAGTTGATAGATCCATCGAACTACTTATCCCATTTCGAGCCGCTCAGCAACAGTTCACGCTCCCTTAGCCAATCGCAGGTTCAGAGTGAAGAAAACAGTGCAGAAAGAAATAAGTCAATTGACAATCGCTCAATTGATAATTTCAACGAAGAACCATCCGGTAACTTGGATAAAGCTGATCAACAGAGCAGCAATTCTTCCCTAAGGGGCGATGCCAAAGCCTCTGCCAGTTCAGCCGCCAGTGGTCAAAGCCTTGAATCTTCGGATGAAGACAGTACTGACTCTTCAACATCAGAAACCCAAACTGAAGAGACCACTGCGGACAGTGGCGACAGCATTGACACCAGCGACAGCACAGACATCATCGACACACCGGAAGATACAGACACATTGGTTGATGCTGGTCAGATCTTTATATCTAATGGAACTGATCCCTTTTTAGAAGGTACAGCATATGCAGACACCTTAATTGGCAGCACCAGTGGAACAGATATTTTGATTGGGGGTGCAGGCGACGATACATACCTTGTATCTTCCATTGATCAAGATTTGATTGAGGACTCTGACGGCGGCACTGACAAAGTGATCACCAGCGTCAGTGGATTGGATTCTTTTCGCGGTATTGAAATTACCCAAGCGGATGATCAGAGCACTGCCTATGCCAGTTCTTTCGATGTCCAACCATTTACACAAGGAAGCAGTGCTTCCTTTGTGCTGTCAGGTGGGTTTGATTCCCAGACCATCATTGGTGGCGAGGGTTCTGATTATTTATCCAGCAGTACTGCCTCAACCTTGATGGGGAGCGGCGGTGATGATGTTTATGTCTATACCGGTTCAGAAATATTGATTGAAAATCAAACCAATGGCATGGATACAGTATTAACTTACAGTTCTATTTCATTGGCTGATCATATTGAATATGCCATTATTAAATCGGACTCTGGCTTAAATATCACTGGAAACGATTCAGATAATATTTTGATTGGTAACTCCTCTGATAATGTATTAACAGGTGGTGCTGGAAACGATATTTTGGTGTCTTTGGGTGGCGAGGACGATTTACTGGGTGGTGCGGGCGTTGATATTTTCATTCTTTCCAGTAATGAAATTTCATACATTTCAGACTATGAAGAGGGTGAGAAAATCATATTTGCCTTGAACGAGCCGCCTACCACCTTGCTGCATGTTGACGCTTTCAGTGGCTCAGGCACAGCAGACACCGCAGAATGGATGTATTCAGACGGTACTTTGCAGATTGACTGGGATGGCGACAGCAACACCGACAGCATGCTATTTATTAATGACGATAAATCAATCACCGATGCTGATATTTCAGTAACAAATAGTTATTCATCCATCCTTTAGTAGTGTCAAATAATCACTTTGGGCGCGAGTGATTCCTTTTTCTTAATTGACAATTTTATATTTATCAATAAAATCATAAAAGCTTGTATTTATTAATTACATTTTTAGTCATAAATTTGTAATATTAAATTCAAAGATAGCAATTTTTTGTTAGATTTTAGATTATCAAGGTAACTTCCTATGGGACGTAATGACGCACAGGACTGGATCGATTCGGGTGGTATTGGTACAGAGGAAGCTGACTGGTTGCCTTTGTTCGAAACTTTTATATTAAGTGATAAAACCTTAACTACTTTTGATGGCCGAGGAGGAGGGCCTAATAATTATTGGGATTCACTTAATTTCCAAAATTATTATAGTCAATATGAAATAACCTCTGTCGCTTTAGATTTGTCTTTAAGCAGCGCGACAATAACTTGGATTGATAATCAGATTTCTGGTATTCAATCTCAAGTGTTTACTGTTTCAAACTTTACCAGCATAAATGGAACGCCTGGGGACGATATTTTCGTTGGTGATAGCTCATTTAATTTTTTTGGTTTAGGCGATGGCGGTAACGATACCGTATATGGTGGTCAAGGTGGAGATGCAATTAATTTTGAAGGCGATGCGCTGGGTGTAGTTATTAATGTAAGCAGTGCAAATTCCACAGCCATATTAACCAAAGCTGATGCCACTTACACCACTGTATTTGATGGTATCAGGGGAGTTCATGGAACTTATGGTGACGATCACATAACGGTATCTGCTAATTCAAATTCAGACGGATTCTATGTCATTGCCAGGGCTGGTAACGATATTATTATCAGCAACGGAAACACTTATATTACGCCCGGATCTGGATATGACACCATTACAGGTGCAAGCAATTTAACCGATGAAGTTTCATACAGGGAGCTTCAATATGATGATTGGGGTTCAAATGATTCGACGACGCCAACCAAAGGTATTATTGTTGCAGCTACTGGTGCAAATGACTATTCTGTTACAGATTCTTGGAATAACACAGATAATTTAACCAATATTGGCAGCATTGAAGGCACTGAATACAGCGATACTTTCAGTGCCAGTTCTGGTAGAGATCAATTTGATGGTGGTGATGGCGTTGATAAAGCTATATTTTCCGGTTCAATCAGTAATTACACCATCAATTACATTGAAGATGTATTTTTGATTAAAGATAAATCATCTTCCTTAGGTTTCGATATTCTGAATAATTTTGAAATTTTGCAATTCAGTGATCGGACGCTTTCAGGAACCGATTTGGTTAACCCCACCTATGTAAGTCCCGTCACATTTGGCGGAATTACTGCGATTACCACTTCGCCTTTAAATAACGTGAATATCGTCCCTGAGGGTTATTTCGATCCCTACAGCGGTGGTGATGACCAAGAAACATATTTTTCTTTACAAAAAGTTGATGGAGCCAATAATTATTTATTAACAGGCGTTACGCCTCCTTATATTAATCCAGTTTATGAAGCGGGCAGTTCTGATTTATATAAATCCAATCAAAATTTATACGAGAAATATGTTGTGGCGGTCAATATCAGCCCTGCTGATTTGGCGCTTATTTCTGATTTAAATTCTTCTAGCCAAATTGGGAATTTATTTTCACAGTCTAGTTCCACCACAGTTTCTTCTTTTTCAAAAACCATTTTCGGTATTGATTCGGGAACACAATTTGATTTCGGTACGCAAACATTAGGCACGCCTGCTGACATCAATTTGGTGTTTAGCTTTGGTAATGAAGTCGCTTTTTCTGGTGCTGACACCCTTGTTGGCGGCGCAGGTAACAACACCATCTTTGGCTTTGCGGGTAACGATGTCATCAATGGTGGGGCAGGTAACGATTGGTTCAATGGCGGTTCAGGCAGTAACACCATAGACGGCGGCGAGGGCAGAGACGATTTTCTTTTCTATGGTGACCAAACCTATTTAGATGGCACCGGTATCAACGTCAATCTGCAGACAGGCACTCGCACAGGTGGCGGTGGCACAGACAAAATCACGGGTGTTGAAGGCGTTATTGCGTCCCCTTTCAGCGACAGCTTGCTGGGCAGTGATGGCGGCAATTACTTTGAGGGTTTAGGCGGTAATGACACGATTGATGGGGCAGGCGGGTTTGACACCTTAGGTTTTTGGGTCGACACAGGCGTTGTCGTTAACCTGGAACAAGGGGTGGCATTCAATGGCGGCACTGCGATTGGTAATAGCGGCACGGATTCACTTGGCATAGTCAAGTCTGAATTTCAAAATTACACCCCACCACCTGCCAGTCCATCGGACGCGGTCGGTGTTGACACCCTAAGAAATATTGAAAGTGCCATTGGCAGTGGTTTCAGCGATTTACTGATTGGTAATGCACTCAACAACCAATTTGAGGGTCGTGGTGGTAATGACTATATTGTTGGCGGCTCCGGTCAGGACACTATTTCTTACCGTTTGTTAGGACTGTATGGCGACGTCCTGGCCGATACAAGCTCTATGACCTCAATGGTTCCCGGATACATGCCAGGGATGTCCTCCAGCACCGGTCAGTTTGGTGTGTATGTCAATTTATCTGCTTCAGCTTCTGGTAGCCCCTACATGCCAGGTGGTCCTATGTCAAGCAGCTATGTGACGGCTGGTATCGCACAAGGCGCAAATGGCTATGACCAATTTGAATCCATTGAAAGGGTCATTGGTAGTCAGTACAACGACGTGATTTACGGTTCTAACGAAAACAACATCTTCTTTGCCTCTGGGGGCAAGGACACTGTACATGGCAGCATGGGCAGTGACCAACTTAATTTCTCAGACATCAATTTCTTTGAATATGGCGCCCTGACAGTGGGCATCACCATGGCGCTAGCAGACGGCGGTATGGGTACGGTCAGCTTCTCTGGAAACACTATTTCCTACTCCAGCATTGAAGAGATCACGGGTTCGGCATTTGCTGACACCTTGACCGGAAACAGCGAAAACAACTACATAGAAGGTTGGTTAGGCAACGATGTGCTCGATGGCGGTGCGGGCGACCAAGACATTGCCGGTTATTACTCCGCAACAGGGCCTGTGGTTGTGAACTTGACCACAGGAACAGCCACAGGTGCAGATGGTACTGACACGCTTAAAAACTTTGAAGGTATCACTGGCAGTGCTTTTGCTGACACGTTGACCGGTAACGGCGGCCTGAACTTTTTTGAAGGCCGCGGCGGCAACGACACCTTGACCGGCGGTGATGGTGTTGACTACGCCATGTACAGGGACGCCTCGGGTGGGGTCGTTGTTAATTTGAGTGCGGCAGCTGCCGCAACTGCTGCTTCAATGACAGCCAAGCAAATTGACTCGGCAGGTGATACGGGAACCGACACATTGATCGGTATTGAGGGCGCGGTTGGCAGTAAATACAACGATACCTTGATAGGCAGTGCAGGAAACGACACCTTGAATGGTTTTGGTGGCGATGACTATATTGACGGCGGCGCAGGTACGCAGGACACGGCAAGTTACTCCTTTGCCACTGGCGGCGTCACTGTCGATTTGAGTTTGGGAACTGCCACAGGTTCTGATGGCAATGATAAGTTGTTCGGCATTGAAAATATCAAAGGCAGTACTTCCAGCGATACGCTGACAGGTGATGCTGGCAACAACGCCTTGTATGGCGATCAAGGCAGTGACACCCTTTATGGCGGTTCAGGAAATGACACCTTGGATGGTGGTGACGGTTATGACACGCTTTATGGAGACGGTGGCGATGACTTGTTGATCATCGATACCTCGACCACGATGTCTTCAATGGAATCCGTCAGTGGTGGCGTTGGTACAGATACGTTGCAGATCAATCAGTATGTCAACACCACCAATGCCTCTTCAACTGTCATCTATACCCCACCTGCGTCCATGTATGGACAAAGCTATACGCTGGCCAGTGATGTAGAAAACTTGATCTATAACGGCAAGGACGGTGCAACCCTTATCGGCAATCAGGAAAATAACGTTATCACGGGCGGTAGCGGCAATGACTTCTTGGTAGGGGCTGGCGGTAACGACAGCTTAGATGGTGGTTCAGGCGTTGACTATGCTGTGTATCAAAGTGCTTCTGCCGGCGTAATTGTTAATTTGAGTGCAGCAACCGTAGGTACCGCTGCATCGATGACTGCCAAGCAGTTGGGCAGTTCAACAGACAACACCGGAGTTGACACGCTCAAAAATATTGAGGGTGCAATCGGTAGTTATAACGACGATACCTTGATTGGCAGTACTGGAAACGACACCTTCAGTGGCCTGGGCGGTAACGATTACATCGATGGCGGTGCAGGTGATCAAGATACGGTCAGTTATGCCTTTGCAATGAATAATGTGACAGTCAATTTGGCAAATGGAAATACGTCAGGAATCGCCACAGGTGATGGCACTGACACCTTAATCCGAATTGAAAACGTCATTGGTAGTTCCATGGGGGACACCCTGACGGGTAACAGTGACAACAACATCTTGGATGGCGGTTTTGGCCAAGACACCCTTGATGGCGGTGGTGGCAACGACACTTTGATATCAGATGGCTCTGACATTGTCATGGGTGGCGACGGTATAGATACCCTGCAACTGTCTAACTATGTGGTTTCTCCTGGTACTGAGTCACTGGGCGGTCTTTTTGTTCTTGCCAACGACATAGAAAATCTGACCTTTACCGGGACTGGCAACACTGTTCTTGTGGGTAACGGATTAGGCAATGAGATCCGTGGCGGCACAGGCAATGACAGCTTGTTTGGTGACAGTGGAAATGACACGATTTATGGCGGCGCTGGTAATGATTGGCTGGGTGGCGAATTTGGCGACAACACCATCTTCGGTGGCGAAGGAAATGACTTCGTTGTTTATGCCGATAATGATTTTTCCGCTAACAGCGGCATCATCGTCAATTTACAAACCGGTACCCGCACAGGAGGTGGTGGCTCAGACGTCATCAGTGGCGTTGAAGGCATCATTGCATCTCAATTCAATGACACCTTGACTGGGGACACTGGAAACAATTACTTTGAAGGCTTGGCCGGTAACGACACCATCGATGGGGTAGCGGGTGTTGACACGGTTGCTTATTGGGTCACGACCGGTGTTGTCGTTGATCTGGCGCAGGGTAGATCTTTCAACGCTGGTACCGTTCTTGGGAATGATGGCGCCGACTCCATAACCAGTATCAAGGGTCAATATCAAAATGCTTCTCTATCGATCTCTCTTCCCGAGTGGGGGGACAACGTTGGGGTAGATACCCTTTCGAATATTGAAAACATCATCGGTAGTGGTTTTAGTGACTTGCTGATTGGTAACCAATTCGACAACCGCATAGAGGGCCGAGGCGGCAATGATTACATCATTGGTGGTGCGGGCCAAGATACAGTTTCATACGAACTCATGGGTATGTATTATGGCGAAAATACTTACTATGTTGCAGGGCAACAGGGCGTTACTGTCAATCTGGCACTGAACACCGCCATCAGTAGTTCACATTCTTACACCAGTATCGACCAATTAGAGTCCATCGAGCGTGTCATGGGCAGCCAGTATGGCGATACCCTGATAGGTGACAGTGGTAACAATATATTCTTCGCCTCTGGTGGCTACGATACTGTTGATGGTGGGTCGGGTAGTGACCAACTCGATTTCTCTGACATCAGCTCTTTTGAATACGCCGTCAACAGTACCGCAACCACGGGAACCATGGGAATGACCATGGGCATGCCCATGGGTGTCAATATGACCCTTGTGGAGTCAGGCACTGGCTTTGTGAATTTTTACAGCTCGAGCGGTTCCTATAACTCGATCAATTATTCGAACATCGAGGACATCACCGGTTCTATCTATGCCGACACCTTGACGGGTAACAGTGCTGACAACTATTTGGAAGGCGGGCTAGGAAACGACGTACTCGATGGCGGTGCGGGTAATTTAGACATTGCTGGCTATTACTTGGCGACATCAGCGGTGGTAGTGAATTTGACAACTGGAATAGCCACAGGCGCTGACGGTACAGACACGCTTCAAAACATTGAAGGTGTGTGGGGCGGTGCTTTTGCCGACACATTGATCGGCAACAGCGGTACGAACTTTTTCGAAGGCCGAGGGGGTAACGATAGCTTAGATGGCGGTGATGGTGTTGACTATGCCAATTTCATGGACGCATCGGGCGGAGTGTTGGTCAACTTGAGTACGGCAAGTGTGACTTACTCCGGGGTTACCGCGGCTTCGATGACAGCAAAACAGCTGAGCAGCTTTGGCGACACAGGCACTGACACACTGACCCGTATTGAGGGAGCCGTTGGCAGTAATTACAGCGATACCTTCATCGGTAGTGCAGGCAGCGATACCTTCCTTGGCTTAGGCGGCGCTGACTACATCGATGGTGGTGCAGGCGAGGATATGGTCAGTTATGACTTTGCCACCGGTGGCGTCGTTGTTAATTTATTCACTGGAACCTCTGCGGGTGCTGAAGGTATCGACCAGTTACGCGGTATAGAAAACCTCAAAGGAAGCTCTTTCAGTGACACCTTGACAGGTGATACTGGTAACAACACTTTGGATGGAGGCGAGGGTGGGGATACGCTGAGCGGTGGTGACGGCAATGATGTTTTGATTGCCGATGGTATGGACGTCGTCAGTGGTGGTGATGGCATAGATACCTTGCAAACGTCCTCCTCGCTGGTCTATTCACTATCCAGTGACATCGAAAACCTTACCTTCACGGGTACAGGCAACTTCACTGCCACTGGTAATGCGGCAGATAACGCGATAACCGGTTCAACAGGCAACGATGTCCTGAAAGGCGAAGCAGGCAACGATTTCTTGGTGGGTGGTCTTGGTAACGACAGCTTCAGTGGTGGCTCAGGCGTTGACACGGTCAGTATTGCGGCTTCAAGTGCCTATCTTGATTCGTCCTACTTCGCTGGCTTGAATACCTCTAGCAACATCACCATTGCCAGCAATGATGGTGTCGACGTAATTAACAGCGACGTTGAGCTAATTAAATTCAATGACGGCAAAATAATTGATTTGCAGGCTTCTCTACGCACCGGCAAGGCTGTATTTGCCGTACAAGGCACCGAAGG
>CAMCWS010000141.1 GCA_945882755.1 Bordetella parapertussis
CCATTTCCCGACTTCACACAGTCAATGGTTGTGCATCTCTGACATGCCTGCAGGCACATAGCCAAGTAACGCGGGATCCAACATGCCAGCAATCATTGCGATATGTCCGAACACCAAAAACAATGCCACACAAATGGCATGTGTCTGACGCTTGGACTCATCTGTCGCCTTTGTGTTGACCCAACCTAATTCCTGAAAAGCAATGTAGATGAGTGGCAGGCCGCCAATCAAATAAGTGCCCACCGCAATCACATCAATGATGGTTCGCCACTCTCCTGCTTGGGTGATGGGCAACACGGCGGTTTTCATCAGATACACAATCACCCCGATGAAATACAGACCCACAGTGATGCCTGCCATTCGGTTCAAACTATGAACCCACCCGGTGTAGTTGCGGGTAGACAGTAGATACAACTCGCTGATGGCCAGTGTTTCCGCCAAAACGATCGGAATGGCCATGAATATCAATAAGTTCCAGGGTTGGTTGACAGCCAACAACTCCATGTAATGCGTCATGTTCATCAAATTCTCCAATCAAAGTCAACAGCCCTCAAAGGGGCAAAATGTTTTTTAGATTTGGATAGGACACTTGGGAGGTTTGAACTGCTTGCTGGGGCGCTCTTGAAGAAGCAATGTTTGAAAAACAGGATTCCACATGTGATTCAAACGCAAAGCAGCTTGTGGCGTGTGGTTTGCTAATGTGGTGAAGCCCAAGCAACACAAATGACCAGTGATATGACAAGATTTAGGGTGGCTGGTGTCTTGTGCTTCGTGACATGCGGTATGGGTTTCAGCGGTGATAGACACAACTGGTGACGTTAACAAGGTTTCCAATGGCATGGCAGATGCATGGAATAAACCACTGATTAAACTCAAACACAATGTCAAGCACCAGATTCGCATCAACCTATTCTAGTGGATACCAACTTATTCTGTTCATATTGAGTGCCTATCACTCACGATTGAATTCTTAAACTTAATTAAAACAAGCTAGGGCATGACTCGCCCTAGCTTGTTCTGGATTCATCGCTGCTTACTTGCCTGTGTGATTGGCTGCTATGAAGTTACCATTTTCAGCAAAAAACAAATACAAAGTTGACTTTGCCTTGTCACTTGCAGCTGGGTTTTTAATGACGATTTTCCACTCCTTCCCTTTTTCTCCATCAATGGTCGTGATGGACTCAGGCGTGATGGCTTTCCAACCAGCGTCTAGTTTGCCACGGGTGATCAATTTCCCTACCCGTTGATCTGCACACTTTAAAACCGTTTCTTTGGCAGCTGGCTTGCTGCCGTGGAAGTGGCAATCTTCGCCAGCACCCGCAAAAACAGATTGAGAAATGGTGATTACCAATGCAATGCCTGAAAATTTGATGAGTTGTTTCATGGATGTTCCTTTGAATTAAAGTGAATTTCGAGGTGAAGTTGTTGCATTTTGAATCTCCATATCCTCGTGGATATGGATATGTTCTTCCACAGGGAATCGGAAAAGCTCTGCATTTGTGTCGTGCTGGTAGCCATGCAATTGAACAAATAACAGATAGATACCTGCTGCCATCAATCCCAAATTTGCAAAGTAGCTGAATCGCAAAAAAGAGTTTGATTTTCTGAACATTGCAAGTACACCCACAATGACAATCAGTGCAGCAATTTGTCCAAGCTCAACGCCTACATTGAAGCTCAGTATGCGAAGCAACATTTGCCACGAATCTTCCCCAAGTGGAAGTTGCTGCAAACGAGTGGACAAGCCAAAACCATGTAACAAGCCAAAGGCAAACACCATTCCAAGGAGGTTCGGGGAAGGCATATCAAAATGCTTTTGAAAACCACCGTTGTTGTCAAAACCTTTGTAGATCACACTGACTGCAATGATGGCGTCTACCAACCAAAAATTCCATGTGATTTGGAAAAAGGTTGCAAAAACCAAGGTGATGCAGTGACCCACAGTAAAGGCGGTCACAAACTTCACAATGTCTTTGAAGGTACTTAAGAAAAACACCACGCCAAGCAAAAACAACAAGTGGTCGTAGCCCGTGAGCATGTGACTGGCGCCCAGTCCAACATACTGCATATAGCCGCCATCCAACATGCGTTGCTTGTCCGCTTCGCTGATGCCATGTGCAAACGCAAGCAACGGCATCAGCAAGAGCAATAAACCGCCCTTCATGAATGAAAAGTTCAATTTCATAACGACCCTTTTGAAATCAATAAACAGACGGCAAATTGCTCATCTGGACTCAAGATCAAGCGGGCAATTGCGGGGGTCTGAATGGAGCCTCGATAAGGGCAGAAGCAGGTTGTTCAATTCGAGGCAAATGAACTCTGCTAACTTTTAAGAGAGGTGTCGATAAGTTGTTATCAACCAGCACCGCGATATTTTGAACATAATCAACCGTATGTTGATGAACCATATTGACGTCGTCATGATCGATATGTAATGAAAATGAGTCATGGTGATGATGGTCAATGGCAACTTGGTGGGTCGTCATCACATGCAAGTTATCTGCGAAATTGATCAGGCTGCCAAACA
The DNA here is from genome assembly GCA_945882755.1 of Bordetella parapertussis. Lineage (GTDB taxonomy): Bacteria > Pseudomonadota > Gammaproteobacteria > Burkholderiales > Burkholderiaceae_C > Limnohabitans. The sequence continues at coordinate 2,528 of CAMCWS010000141.1, forward strand.
GACTGATGGCAAATAAATTCAAGCACAAAAGCAACGAAAAGATCGCTCGGGTTATTCTGATCATCGCTAATTGTAAATTCATCCAATACTCCCTGGCACGATAGTCAATGGGAATGCTGATGATGAATGTCAGGGTAATGAGGATGCTTGTGTTTCAGTGCTGTATGCCTGTGCCAGTGAACATGGTTGTCGCTGAACACTTCGCCATCAGAATGATCATGTTGATGGTGCTCATCATGTGAGTGTGCATGTGAATGCTCAAGCACTTCGTGAGTATGTTCATGCTCATGAGCTTCTGAGATGTGCAACCAAACCCCCAGTCCCATTAGCACTGAAGCTAACCAAAAAGCAGTACTGGCACTTTCACCCATAAACACCAATGCCACCGCTGAACCAATGAATGGCGCTGTAGAAAAGTAAGCACCTGTCCTGGCAGTACCCAGTCCTCTCAGTGCCAAGACAAACAACACCAGACTTATGCCATAACCACACAAACCCAGCGTCATTGCGACCACAGTTGTGTGGATTTCTGGGAATTGCATGCCCATCAATAAAGCGATGGTGCAATTCACAATACCAGCCAATAAACCTTTGGTGCTGGCTATGAACACTGGGTCTGAGGCGGATACCTTTCGTGTCAAATTGTTGTCTATTGCCCAGCATGTGCAAGCCAAGGCAATGGCTGACAAGCCCAACAATGAAGAACCACTTTCTTTCGTGTCTGGTTGAAATGTAAGCACAACACCACCCAATACGATAGCCAGCATTCCCAAAACGATACGCTTGTCTGCGTTTTCTTTGAAGACTACCCAAGCAATGACAGCTGTTAAGACCGATTCCAAGTTCAGCATTAAAGAAGCTGTTGATCCCGAGGTGCTAATCAAGCCATACATCAACGCAACTGGACCCACCACTCCCCCGAAGAATATGGCACCTGCGAGCCATTTCCATTCGCCTGCCTGCATGCCAGAGATTTGCCATGATTTGTCGCGCACGAGTCTATAAACACTCAAACCGACGCCGCTCCCCAAGTAGAGCAAGCCGCCCAGCATCACAGGCGGGACGTCGCCAATCAGTAGCTTGGCAAGTGGTGTACTGGCACCAAATAAGAATGCTGCCAATAATGCAAATACAACACCAGAATGGTTCATCTGAAGATTCTCAATGCCTAACGGTTTTTATCGAAATAACCATCATGATAATGAAATAGGTACAGCTAATGTCCTTCAAAAGGACAACCTGAAATCTGCTGACCAACTGTCGTTTTTCACGACACCTCCCTTTCACCCCTTCGACGGTGCTCACCCTACCCACAACGGCGCGACAAGCGAACTGTGACTGACCCTAGCAATTCTTCTATTGTGATGCTGGGGTGTCGATTGACCCGACACTGCTTAACCGAGCCGTCGCTGGACGCTGTCACCAAGCTATTTGAACAACGAAATTCAGATTAGTGCTGTTAGCATGAGAGTGTAAATCTCCAGCTTTACCTCATGCACATAGAACAATCACCTTTAACTCGCACCTTTAACCAGTTCTTCAATTCCGAGAAAACAAGCGGGATACTGATTCTTTTTTGCACATTGGTTTCAATGCCGATTGCCAACTCGATTTTTGGTGAGCAATATTTAAATTTTTGGCGCATTGAACTACTGGGCCTTAGCATTGAGCACTGGGTCAATGATGGCTTGATGGCGGTGTTTTTTTTGTTCATCGGCTTAGAGTTAGAGCGAGCTCTACAGCGGAGAGCTATCAAACTTCAAAAAAGCCCTGCTGCCATTTTTCGCTGCAGTAGGCGGTATTGCCATTCCAGCTCTGATCCATTTTGTTCTGAATGCAGACACACCAACACAGATTGGCATGGGCATTCCCATGGCGACAGACATCGCGTTTGCACTTGGCATTTTGGCTTTGCTGGGTAGCAGAGTGCCTGTTTCGCTGAAGATTTTCCTCACTGCACTGGCTGTGATTGATGATCTTGGTGCAATTATTGTGATTGCGATTTTCTACACAGCTGATATTTCGGCTATGTATTTATTTACTGCAATGGGTGTCTTTGCATTAATGGTCGTGATGAACCGTTTTCTGCGTGTGTTGAGCCTGATGCCTTATTTGCTTGGGGGTGCCATCATGTGGTACCTAATGTTGAAGTCAGGTGTTCACGCAACCATCGCAGGTGTGATGCTTGCCTTTGCCATTCCATATTCCAGCAAGCAAGATGATGAAGCTTCACCTTCTCACAAGTTAGAACATTTTCTGCACAAACCTGTGGCTTATCTGATATTGCCAATCTTTGCTCTTGCTAATACTGGCATCGTTTTTGAAGCCAATTGGGCTGAGAACCTCAGCACAGCAAACAGCCTCGGCATCTTGGCTGGCTTGGTCATTGGCAAGCCTCTGGGTATTGCCCTCGTCACTTTCGCTGTTGTCGTGCTTGGACTTTGCCAACTTCCAAATGATTTGAATTGGAAACACGTTCTAGGCGCAGGGCTATTGGCTGGTATTGGATTCACCATGTCGATCTTCATCACCAACCTCGCTTATGCTGGGAACAGTGAAATGATCACGGCATCCAAGATCGCCATATTGTTTGCTTCCTTAACTGCTGGCACTCTTGGATTTTTATGGCTGAGGTTTTTTTCTAACAATCACAAGACAGTTAGTGTTCATTCATAAATGACCTTTAAAAGGACAACTTGAAACCTGCTGAGCAAGTATCGTTTTAAACGACACCTCTCCCACCCATCAAACCCAACCCTGCCGCCACACACTGTCGTCTTGCAGATCACGCCATGCAATCTCCTGCACTGCTTTGGAAAACACTGCTTCAATTTCAACCCTTTCAATAGGATCAGTCAGTTGCTCGGGTTCAATCACCCGGCAGATCAAAAAATGTTTTTGCTTGGCTATGGGTTTGACCGCAGTCCACTTGGTCAGCAGCAGTTTTTTGGGGTTCAGCAGATTCATGGGTAACAGTTCTCATGGACAACAACATGTATGGTAGCTGTGCTCTTTCGTGATGACATAGTGTCGTGAGGAACGACACCTCAACCACCCTGTCCTCCGTCCTAACCCTGCTCACTAGACATCGCAAGGTGACTGTGCTTGACCCTAGCAATTATTTAATGGTTATGCTGAGGTGCCTTGTTAAGCAATATTTCATCAGTGTTGTTAGCAGGTGTTGAGCCCGTGTTTGATTTCATCATTACGGGCTCAACACCATCAATAGATCACTTTGAGACAGAACACTTAGTTATAGTTGAAAGATGAATCGTACTGTTCAAGGTCTGCCTAACATTGACAAACGTACATGTACCCTTTACGCTTTCATACTTGCCAGTTAAGCCAACAACTTTAGTAGTGCCATTGAATCCTTGTGGTGTAGTTTCACCCCGAACGAAATTAACACGAACTTTATCCCCATCTGAGTCCGTACTCAAACAAGTACCACTTCCCTCAATTTTTGAATTTTCGACAGTCCCTATTCCAAGACACTGCATAACACTAATCGCACCTACCTTATAAAAAGATACAGTTGAATTAAGTATTCTTCCTGTATAGATTGTGTTTGTAATTGAATATTTATTATTTCCGAAATCATTTGTAGTAACTGAAAGTGTTCCACTGCTTATAGCTTCATATGTTCCTGATTCAGCACAAGCAAGACCCACAGTGCAAGCGGCAATAACAGTCAAGATAAGTTTTTTCATTTGATAACTCCAAGTTGTTGATATTTCAAAATGAAACACCAAACTCGTTCTACAACGCAACCTTAAAAATAGATATAGCGATTGCAAACTATCTTGTAGGTGTTTGCCTTTCCTTATTTGTCACAATGCAATGGTCAAGCGGCGAGATTGAGGATAAGTTAGTGTCCACTGGTAGTGATTGGCGCCTGTAAGCTAACCGTGTCGTTACCGAACGATGCAGTAGATGACTTTCAAAAGGACATCTTGAAACCTACTGATCAAGTGTTGTTTCTCACGACTCCTCACGACACCTCTCACCACCCCATCAACTGTGAACCACCCTGCACAAACGGCGTCGCAAATTCACTGTGAGCGACCCTTGGAATTGTTGAGGCTTATGCGGAGGTGTCGGTTGAACCCGACATTTGTTCAACAGAGACGCTGCTGGACGCTCAATAAGTTTCTAATTCAAAACACTAATTTGTGGATTTATGTAAATGGCATTCAGCTAAACAGGTTTTCCAGCAATTTGTAGAGCAGACAATAAAAAAGCAATTGCAAACAGCCATGCAGCTAGGACTCGCAGTACAGTTCGTTGCCAAAATTTCTGGAATCTTTCAAAGGCAAAATTGAACAACAAAGCAGAATACAAAAAACCCAAAAAGCATCCAGCTATTGAACCCATTGTGGTGACCGTAAAGGACCAAAAAGGACCCGGGTCGGGAACATTCATTTGGCCCATAACCAAACCCAAAGAGATCACAGAAAGTGTTGCCACTTTCGGCGTCCACTTAGGTAGCAAAGCCGCATGGATGCATACAAAAACAATCAAAGCCCATAAAGCGATGAATAGCTTTCGTGGCTCAAAAACCAATGGCGACAGAAGTGCAAATGCAGTGCTTGCAATGATGGTGACTAAAAAAACCCAAAATAGTTTTTTGATCTTTTCTAGATCGACTGTTTGACTAACCAACAGCCCCAAGGCCAAGAAGGCCATCACGAGAGCCGCCTCGGTAAAAATATGTATTACGCCAGTGTAGAAACCGATGAGCCCCTTGCTTGGACTGTGAGCAAAGGCGATGGACGGCGAGATTAACCAAAGAAACGCCAGCCTTGGAAGCCATGTCGGCACGTTTTTCAACTTGCTTAAGCCATAAAGATACTTGACATGAATCCCACGCCAGCAATAGCAATAAAAGCACCCAAGCCTCTGACAATTTTTACGCCCCAACTCCAACGGACCAAATAGCCAACAGCAATTCCTGATAAATGCATCAGACCAGTTCCCAAAACAAATCCACCTGCATAGGCAAAAGGATTAGCAGCATCAGGTAACTCCGTTCCATGTGCATGACCGTGGAAGATGGCAAAAACAGCTACCAATACTGCAGCCGCCCAAAGCGGTAGACGAATTGCAGCGGCAATACAAGCACCCAGAACAATGGCTGATGCGGCAATGAACGCTTCAACTTGCGGCAACTCAACACCCAAAACACCTAAAGCTCCACCCACTGCCATGACCACAGGGAAAACCACAGGCAATAACCATAATGCTGATATTCCAAGAAATGCACCCCACAAGCCCACAGCCACCATGGCTGCCACGTGATCCCAGCCGAATATGGGGTGGGTGAAGCCACTGATAAATCCACCTGCAATGCCTTGCTCTGAATGTGCCAATGCCAACGTAGGCATCCATAGCAGCAAAGCAATAAAGGCTTTGAGATCTATTTGTTTCACTCTTGATCTTTCACATGTGATTGGGGTGAGGCATGATTTTGCCCGACTTTGATCACCACGTCAGACTTATCGTTTATGGGATAGTCCCTTAGAACTTCTCCGTCCTTTGCAAAATGGATAAACTATTCGATGGATTATTTGGTTTTTCTGAATCAGCAAAGCACTCAATTCAGAATCTATGTAAGCAGCTATCTTATGAAGTCTATGAAAAATTCACTTGTCAGTATTCTGTTGATCAGCAGTCTATTTATTTTCACCAATAAGATTCTGGCTGCCGACCTGACGCAACAAGAGCCAACACTCATCAACTTGAAAATTGGTACGCCTGATGGACAACATAAATTTAGTCCAGACGCTATTACCTTGGAGACAGGCAAGCTGTATAAATTGCGCCTCGAAAATACTGGCGTGCAACCCTACTACTTTTCATCACCAAGTCTTGTAGATGCCGTTTACACAAGAAAAGTTGTTGTCAAGGATTCCGATGAAAAAGTGATTGCAGAAATATATGGTCCAGTGCGTCGCTTTGAAATTGCATCAGGCAAACATATTGAGTGGTGGATTTATCCTGTGAGAACTGGCATTTTTGATGATGTGATCTCTACAAAAAAACTTGCTTTAGATGGGATGAGAGCAACAATAACAGTCAAGTAAAAACAGGCTTGGCAAAAATTCAAGCTTGTGCGGTGTTCAAACTGCCGCATCCATAAACCGAGCCGTAACTGGACGCAGCCTCGACACTGCCGGACCTCTGCCGCGTGTTCAACACTGCTGCTCAAGAGAGGGTTGAACCGACATCAATCAACCGGACCGTTGCTGGACGATGGGCAAGTGTCGTGAGAAACGATACGCCAGCACCCACTGACTTCTATTACCCTAACTACACAGAATCTCAAGTTTGCTGAGATAAGCAATGCTAACTATTTTGCTTCTCAAGATCCTGTTGTAAGTCAATCCATGCAGCGTCAAAATTCAATTTTTTAGCCATGGGTGAACTTGACTCAACCACCCTCCAAAACGGTGCGAGACCTTTTGTGCTGCCAGTTCGACTGAACTCCTCCCAAGTGTGCTCGGCAACGATTCTGAGAAAGAGAGATGTTGACACTGGACAGGCGGCATCACAGTTGTTTTTCTCCGCCAGTTTGCGCCGAAAAGCTTGAATGGAGATGATGGTTCCTGGCGTGATGTTCTTGAGTTCAGCAGCAACTTCTACTGGACAAGAAATGTGGAGCTTTGATCCTTTTGGTACTCCTGCAAAGTCCTTGTCCAAGATGACATAGTGAGGCGGTTTTGCCTGCATCTTTTCAGTCCATGTTTTCTTTGCTCTTGGCAATGCTGACTCCGTTGGTTTGGTTCAGTTAAGTATCAGGGCTCAATTCTTTAGTGCAGTTAATCCCCGGGAAAACACCGATCTAATCCCTTTGCTGGACGCTGACCAACTGTCGTTTCTCACGACATTAATCACTGGCAAAACACCCGTAAAGCTCGCCTCAAATCCCCCTCCTCCGCGTCACACCCTGCTCACACGGCGTCGCAGGTTCACTTTGACTGACCCAGCTAGTTCTTTAGGCTGATGCTGCAGTGCGGGTTGAACCAACTGAAATCAATCTAACCGAGTCGTTGCGCATCCCTCAAACTGCTTGACCTCTGCTTGATGTCCTTCAAAAGGTCAACTTGAAACCTGATGACATAGTGTCGTTTCTCACGACACCTAAACCATCCCTCCTTCGTATCGCACACTAGCCCACATGGCATCGCAAGTGAGATGTGATAGTTCCTTAAATTCATTTGCCTTGCCCAAGCTTTCAAAATATACTTGTATAGCAAAATAGGAGATGTGCATGTTAGCCCTGAGACTTCCTGAAGACATTGAGTCCCGTCTTGACAAGTTAGCCAAGGCAACTGGGCGCACCAAGAGTTTTTACGCCCGTGAGGCAATTCTTGAGCATTTGGCTGATCTGGAAGATCTTTACCTCGCAGAAAAACGACTTGCCAAAGTTCGCAATGGCAAAACCAAAACATACACCTTGAGTGCGGTGGAGCAAGAGCTTGGCTTGGCAAATTGAGATTGATCAAGCCGCCAAGAAAGAGCTTGGCAAACTTGACCCTCAAGTAGCCCGCAGAGTCATACAGTTTCTAAGAACCAGACTGCAAAGCCTGAAAGATCCACGCAGCGTGGGTCAAGCCCTGAAAGGCTCTGAGCTTGGTGACTTCTGGAAATACCGATTGGGTGACATCAGAATCATTGCCAGCATAGAAGATGATTGATTGGTGATCTTGGTTTTGAGGGTAGGCAATCGCAAGGAAATATATAGGCGCTGACTTGTAGGTTTGACTTCGTCGTGGAATACTTCCATTAAAGCTAACCAGCAACTAGGGCCAATCAACTTCAGCCCCTGATGTTGAAGTGTCGGGTTGAACCGACACTTTTTAATCGTCCCGTCGCTGGACGCTCAATAATTTATTTCCATTTGTTTTGTTTTGACTATTTGTTTTTTAATGCTAATGCTTCGAACATTTGACCGATTTGTTTTGTCAGCATTTCTATCAATTTGCTTTGAGGCAAAGGGATCTTCTTGATGCCGCCATCTATCAAAAGCCCTGACAAGCCATGAACCGCTGACCAAGCATGAAGAACTAATGGCAGTGGATCACCTTTAGGGGCTTGACCTGACTTTTGACATTCAGCTATCGCTTGACTAAGAATTTCAAATGCTTTGTTCCCTGAAGTGGTTAACTCAGGGTCATCTGAGTTATGTGTGTCTACCCTGAACATTGTTCTAAAGTGACCAGGGTGTGAAACAGCAAAACTTACATAGGCTTTGCCGATGGCATTCAACTTGGCTATGGAATCTTTTCGTCCAGAATCTCTTCCATGCAGCATATTCGCCTCAAGAAGATCAAAACCTTCTTTGGCAATCTCCGTAAAAATTTCTTGCCTATCTACAAAGTGGTGGTACGGGGCTCCTGGGGAAACTCCCGCAACCTTGGCTACTTCTCTGAGATTAAGTGAGTCAACGCCAGTCGTTCCAATAATTTCAATACTTGCATCCATCAGTGCTCTTCGCAGATCGCCATGATGGTAAGTTTTTTTAGAAGTTTTTTTGGAAACCAATTAGTTGTCCACCTAGAGATTGAGGAAGAACTTCAATCGTAACCAAAAATATGTTTGATTGCTTTCAAGTCAATATCCCATGCGAATCTTTATATTCTTATCGACTTCCCCATTCACTTGGAATGATGACTCTTTGAATTCAGGCGCAGACATCATGTGACGAATATTGTTTGACACGCCGTATCCTTCCAATGGCATACCGACAAAGTTTTTGTCTAATTTTTTATTGTCATTTTCATCGTGGAAAACACTCACAGCATAAGTGCCAGCAGCGATATCCTTGAATTCACAACTGGCAACTCCTGAATTTATTGACACATATACGTATTGAAAAGATTTCGCTTGTACATCTGGAAAACCATCAGCGACATTGAATAAAGCACAAGCCATCATGCCTGTCGGATTCTTAATTTTGTCAACATCAACTTGGATAGTTGTTTTTATAGATTGTGCTTGACTACCCAAAGCAGCAATGCTCAAGGTTGCAAAGACAGCAATTTGATATGCGGTTGTTTTCATGAGAGCTCCTTAAATTGTTAATCTAAGCAAAGTTTAGATCAAGGAAGCTTGTGATGTCAACGAAAATCTAAACAATGTTTAGATATAACTAAAAATCATTCCAATTAAAGGGGCGCTTTATTGAGAGCGTCCATTAACCGTCCCGTAGCTAGACGATCAAGCAAATGTCTTTCAAAAGGACAACTTGAACCCTGCTGACCAAGTGTCGTTTCTCACGACACCCAACAATGGCAAAACACCCGTAAAGCTCGCCTCAAATCCCCCAACAGAGTCTCGCTATAATTTGCGGCTCGGCGCTTTAGCTCAGTCGGTTAGAGCGATGGAATCATAATCCACAGGTCCGCGGTTCGAATCCGTGAAGCGCCACCACCAAATACCCTTATAGATCAAGCGCTTAGGAGCAATCCTAGGTGCTTTTTTCTTGCAGATTTTTATTGCACAACTGCAAAATGTGTATGCAAATTCTTGGCATCATAAATTAGCGTTGAATCGTGACACTGACTTGAAGCGATAGCATCCAAAAACCCGCGCATTGCATTTACTAATCCCTTTTAAAAGATTCGAAATGGTTTCTCACAAACTAAACATCCTATTTGTATGCATGGGCAACATTTGTCGAAGTCCTACTGCAGAAGGCGTATTCAAAGCAAAACTGCAAAATAGCAAACTGTTGGAAACAATCTATGTTGACTCAGCAGGTACGCACAACTACCACCCCAACTCTCCACCTGATTCGCGCAGTCAACTACATGCCTTGAAACGTGGATACGACCTCTCCAACCTAAGGGCGCGGGCTGTCAATGAAGATGATTTTGAAAACTTTGACCTGCTGATCGCCATGGATTGGGACAACCGCGCCTTACTTGAGCAACGTTGTCCTTCTCACTTACACCACAAAATACGTGGCTTTGCAGAATTTCTAAAAACATCCGAAGCTACTGTGATTCCTGACCCCTACTATGGTGACGAACAGCATTTTGAACACGTTCTTGATTTGGTTGAGGAAGCTTCAGAGGGATTGATGGAATTTGTGTTCAAGAAAGTGCAAGGCCATGACTAAACAAGACCTCAACGTACTGGGTACTGAATTAATTCCATGCTCTTATGACCCGCTGACCGGATTTTTCAGAGATGGCTGCTGCAAGACTGACAGTGAGGACCATGGAAGTCATGTCATTTGCGCCCGCATCACGCAGGATTTTTTAGATTTCACCCTCAAGCAGGGTAACGACTTGCTGACACCACGACCAGAATACAGATTCAAAGGACTCAATCATGGCGACAAGTGGTGCTTGTGCGCCTTGCGCTGGAAAGAGGCTTACAAAGCTGGTGTGGCACCGCCTGTGATTTTGGAAAGCACACACCAGAAGGCGCTTCAATTTGTCACGCTGGAGCAACTTCAATCAAGGCGCTGAATTTTCAATCTAAACTTTCAAGAGGGCTGAAATTGAGCTCTACCTTGGCGCCACTGGGGTCTTCGCAAAAAATCTGCCATGGCCCATTGGGTCGGTGCTGCAACCTATAGGGATATCCTGACAAATCGAAAACCGATTTAACGGCCTTCAAATCTTTTGCGGTGAAAGCCATGTGGTCAATAACGCCAGCAGGCGGGTTGGGAACAGGACGCTCAAAGTACAAATGAAGCACCGCAGTGTCGCCAGCATAAAGCCACGCACCAGGAAAACCCAAGCCGGGGCGCGGCCCAACTTTCAACCCAATGATGCGTTCATAAAAATCCAAAGTGGCCACTGGATCTTTGGCGATAGCTGTGAAATGGTTCATGCCAAGAATCATGTTCGCTGTATTTCCATCTTGCTGCAGTTCACTGCTCTGACACCTATGTGCCACGTACTTTTCGCAATGCTAAGCGAAAATAGCCATGTCGACACCCAATGCCTAGACATGTCCAATTACAACACCACCCCCGATAACCTGCCAGTTCCCCAAGACGATGGGGCAACCCAACATTTGAAGGGCTTATCACTGCCGTCTGTCACTCTGATGGGGACGCATGGTGTTGAAGTCGATGTCAGTCATTTAAAGGGCTGGGTCGTGATTTACTGCTACCCCATGACAGGCGTACCCGGCGTGCCCTTGCCCTCTGGCTGGGACCAAATACCAGGCGCACGTGGTTGTACTCCCCAGTCCAATGCCTACAAAGAAGCGCACCCTGCTCTTAGAGAATTGGGTGTGCAAGTCTTTGGCCTCAGTACGCAATCCACGCCCTACCAGCAAGAATTGGCCGAACGCTTACAACTGCCCTTTCCTGTGCTCAGTGATGCCCAACTTCAATTTCAAAAGGCCTTGCAATTACCCACCTTCGTTGTGGATGAAAAGACATTGATCAAAAGGCTTACCATGGTGGTTAATGACGGCGTGATTCAGCAAGTACATTACCCAGTGTTCCCAAGCGATGCAGATGCGGCTTGGGTGTTGCGCTATTTGCAAACTGTGGTTTAAAACTGAATCCTTAAAATTTGCGTTTTCGCTTATGTGTAAATGAA
>CAMCWS010000142.1 GCA_945882755.1 Bordetella parapertussis
ACCAACAGCGTCACTGTCAACCCCGCGGCATCGGCCATCAACTTATCAGCTATCGAAGCGGGAACCGGCGGTTTTGTCATCAATGGCGCAAGTGCCTTTGATTTCAGCGGCTATCAGGTCAGCAATGTCGGCGATGTGAACGGTGACGGATTGGACGATATTTTGTTGGGTGCCGTGTTCGGCGACCCTTCTTCCAGGAATGCTGCAGGGCAAAGCTATGTGGTGTTTGGTAAGAGCGATGGCACGGCGGTTTCATTGCTTTCCATCAGCTCAGGCATCGGAACATTGGGCTTTGCCATCAACGGAGGCTTGGCAGAAGACATTGCGGGTCGTGCTGTGTCGGGCGTGGGCGACATCAACGGTGACGGCTTGGCCGATATCTTGATCGGCGCACCCAATGGGGATGCCGCCGCTGGCTGGGACGCAGGACTGAGCTACGTGGTCTACGGCAAAACCAGCAACACGGCTGTGGATCTGTCACAGCTGGGCTCCAGCACCAGCGGCATCGTGATGTACGGGCAAAGTGCCGATGATTGGAGTGGATTGGCCATCAGCGGGGCAGGGGATGTCAACGGCGACGGCATTGCTGACTTGATTGTGGGCGCACCACTGAGCGACCCCAGTGCAGCTAACGCCGGTCGCAGCTATGTGGTGTTTGGCAGCACCAATATGTCTTCCTTTTATTTGTCAGCCATCGCTGCCAGCAATGGCGGCTTTGTCATCAACGGTCAGTCTGCCAGTGACTGGAGCGGGTATTCGGTGGGCAGTGCCGGCGACGTCAACGGTGACGGCTTGGCGGACTTGATCGTGGGGGCATACCAAAACGATAACAGTGCCGTCGATGCCGGTCGCAGCTATGTGGTGTTTGGTAAAGCAACCACCACAGCGGTCAATCTGTCAGACATTGCAGCCGGCACGGGCGGCTTTGTCATCAACGGTCAGTGCGCATCTGACAACAGTGGCATATCGGTCAGCAGTGCAGGCGATGTGAACGGTGACGGTTTGGCCGACTTGGTGGTGGGCGCACTCAACAGCGACCCAACGACTGGCACGAATGCAGGGCGCAGCTATGTGGTGTTTGGCCAAACCGGCACCACCGCCATCAACCTGTCGGCCATTGCAGCAGGCACGGGTGGTTATGTCATCAATGGCCAATGTGCTTCGGACAACAGTGGCTACTCTGTCAGCAGCGCAGGAGATGTGAACGGTGACGGCTTGGCCGACCTGATTGTGGGGGCCGCATACAGCGACCCAGCTACAGGCGTAGATGCCGGTCGTAGTTATGTGGTGTTTGGCCAAACAGGCACGACTGCTGTGGATTTGTCGACCATCGCTGTCGGCAATGGCGGTTTCGTCATCAATGGTCAGACCGCCAGTGACCAAAGCGGTTGGTCTGTGAGTGCGGCAGGAGACATCAACGGCGATGGCTTGGCCGATGTGCTGGTCAGTGCCATTGGCGCAAGCAGTTACATCGGCAAAAGCTATGTGATTTTTGGCGGTACCACGGGTGCTTTTGTCAATAGCACGGTGGACTTCATGGGTACCACCAGTGCCGACACGCAAACCGGCACGACGGCCGACGAAACCTTTGCGGCAGGGCAGGGCGATGACACCTTGACGGGTGGCGGCGGTGCAGACGTGATGATGGGCGGTGCGGGTAACGATGTCTTCATCGTGAACACCAGCAACCTCACCGCGCTGCAAAACGTCTTTGGGTCAGGTGGCAACACATCGCAGTTGGCGCGTATCAGCGGTGGCACCGGCACCGATACCTTGCGTATCGCCCAAGGCGGTGGCAACCTCGACTTGACGGCTGTTGCCAACCAAGGCGGCGCTGCATCCGATGGCCTCTCCCGCATCGACAGTATCGAAATCATCGACCTCGCCAGCGACACCGCTGTCAACACCTTGACCTTCACCGCCGCCGATGTGATCGACATGGCCGGTATGAACAGCTTTAACAACGCCAACGGCTGGGCGGATGGCACTTACAACTTGGCCGCCGGTGGCGCCAATGGTGCCAACCCCGAGCGTCGCCACCAGTTGGTGATTCAGCGTGACAGTGGCGACACCGTGGGCTTGAGCGGTTGGACCACCATGGGCACGGTCACCAACAACGGCACCACCTACACCGTTTACAACAGCGGCAGCTATGCCCAAGTGCTGGTGCAGCAAGTCAACACCGCCGCACCCACGGTGAGCAGCGTGGCCATCACCAGTGCCACGGGTGTTCAAAGCAACACCTTGAATGCAGGTGATGTGGTCACCGCCACGGTGACCATGAGCGAAGCTGTGACCGTCACCACCACCAGCGGCACACCCTATATCAACCTGAACATCGGCGGCACCACAGTACAAGCCAGTTATGCCAGTGGCAGTGGAACGACTGCACTGACCTTCACTTACACCATCCTCTCAGGGCAAAACGACAGCAACGGCATCAGCATTGACGCCAACAGTTTGAACCTCAACAGCGGCTCCATCACCAACGCCGCAGGTAATAGCCTCACCTTGACCCACAGCGCTGTCAGTGACAACGCCAGTTATTTGGTGGACACCACCGCACCCACCACCACCGTGGCCACAGCTGCTTTCAGCGCCGATACCGGCAGCAGCGCCAGTGACTTCATCACCCAAACAACGGCACAAACCATCAGCGGCACCCTGAGTACCACCTTGGCCACGGGTGAAACCGTGTCAGTGTCTTTGGACAACGGCAGCACCTGGACCTTGGCCACCACCACCGTCGGTCAAAACACTTGGAGCCTCAGCGGTCAAACCCTGACCAGTAGCAACACCTTGCAGGTGAAGGTGAGCGATGCAGCAGGCAATGACGGCACGGTGTATAGCCAAGCCTATACCTTGGACACCACCGCACCTACGCTCACCACCTCCTTGACCAGTGCCACCGGTGTGCTCAATAGCACCCTGAATGCAGGCGATGTGGTGACCGCCACTTTGTTCACCAGCGAGATGGCTTTTGTTGACACCACCAATGGCGTTCCTTACCTGAACCTCAATATTGGCGGCACCACGGTGCAAGCCAGCTATGCCGGTGGCAGCGGCACCAGCTTGCTGCGTTTCAGTTACACCATCTTGGCGACCCAGACCGACACCAACGGCATCAGCATCGATGCCAACAGTTTGAGCTTGAACAGCGGCAGCATCACGGACAGAGCAGGCAACACGCTGACCTTGACCCATACCGCGGTGGCCGACAACGCCAGTTTCAAGGTCGACACCACCGCACCCACCATCAGCAGCCTGTCCATCACCGGCGGCACCAATATGCAAGGGGCCTACCTGAGCACGGGCGACGTGGTCACCGTCACCGTCAATATGAGCGAGGCGGCAACAGTCAGCACGACCAGTGGCACGCCTTATGTCGCGTTGAACATTGGCGGCACCTCGAAAAACGCCACCTATGTCAGCGGCAGTGGCACCACAGCTTTGGTGTTCACTTACACCATGGAAGCCGGTTTGACCGACGCCAACGGCATCAGCATCAATGCCAACAGCGTGAGCTTGAACAGCGGCACCATCACCGACAGTGCAGGCAACAGCGCCACCCTGACCCACACCGCTGTCACCGACAACGCCAGTTATTTGGTGGATGCTGTGGCCCCCACGGTGTTGAACCTTGCCATGAGTGGCACCAATATGCAAAACGGTTACCTCAACACGGGCGATGTGTTCACCGTCACCGCCACCATGAGCGAAGCCGTCACCGTCACCACCACCGGTGGCACACCCTACATCAACCTGAACATAGGCGGCACCACGGTGCGTGCGAGCTATGCCAGTGGGTCAGGCACCACCGCACTGAAGTTCAACTACACCATCTTGTCGGGGCAAACGGATGCCAACGGCATCAGCATTGCCGCCAACAGCATCAACCTCAACAGCGGCACCATCAACGACAGTGTGGGCAACAGCGCCACGCTCACCCACACTGCTGTCAGTGACAACGCCAGTTATTTGGTGGATGCCGTGGCACCCACCGCCACCCTGACCACGGGCGTGTACACCGCCAGCAACAATGCCACGGTGCAAAGCAGTGAAGCAGGCACGGCCTACTTGGTGAACACCAATTTGGTGGTGACGTCTGAAGCCAGCATCCTGTCATCGGCCAACACTTCTTGGAATTCGGTTAGCGTGAGTGCAGCCACCAACACCAGTTTGGCGCTGACGGGTTTGGTGGACGGTACCTACAAGCTATACACCGTCGATGCGGCAGGCAACTTGAGCAGTGTGTCGTCCACCTCACTAACCATCTCTTCAGCAGTTTCAGTAGCGTCGATCGTCGAACTGTCTACCATAGCCGCAGGAGCGGGTGGTTTTGTCATCAACGGCCAAGCGGAGTTGGACACCAGCGGGTATTCCGTCAGCAGCGCGGGGGATGTGAACGGTGATGGTTTGGCCGACTTGATTGTGGGAGCCCGTGGTAGTGACCCAACTGCAGGCACAGACGCTGGGCGCAGCTATGTGGTGTTTGGCCAAACCGGCACCACTGCCATTAATCTGTCGGCGATTGCGGCAAGCACAGGGGGGTTTGTTATCAACGGACAATGTGCGACTGATTACAGTGGCTTCTCGGTCAGCAGCGCCGGCGATGTGAACGGCGACGGCTTGGCTGACCTGATTGTGGGTGCCCGAAACAGCGACCCAGCTGCTCGCTCAAATGCCGGTCGTAGTTATGTGGTGTTTGGCAAAACAGGTACCACGGCCATTGACCTGAGCAGCTTGACCAGCGGTAGCAGCACAGCCGGTTTCGTCATCAACGGTCAATGTGCATCTGACTACAGTGGTTATTCGGTCAGCAGCGCTGGCGACGTGAACGGTGACGGCTTGGCCGACTTGATTGTGGGGGCCTATGGTAGCGACCCAACTACAGGCTCAGCCGCTGGGCGCAGCTATGTGGTGTTTGGTAAAACCGGCACCACTGCCATTAACCTGAGCAGCCTGACCAGCGGAAGCAGCACAGCTGGTTTTGTCATCAACGGCCAAGCGATAGATGACTGGAGTGGCTACTCGGTCAGCAGCGCGGGTGATGTGAACGGTGACGGCTTGGCAGACCTGATTGTGGGGGCCTATCGTAGCGACCCGGCTGGAGGCTCATCTGCTGGGCGCAGCTATGTGGTGTTTGGTAAAACCGGCACCACTGCCATTAACCTGGGCAGCCTGACCAGCGGAAGCAGCACAGCTGGTTTTGTCATCAACGGCCAGTGTGAGATTGACTACAGTGGCTACTCGGTCAGCAGCGCGGGTGATGTGAACGGCGACGGCTTGGCTGACCTGATTGTGGGTGCCCTTTACAGCGACCCAACTGCTGGAGCAGATGCCGGTCGTAGTTATGTGGTGTTTGGCAAAACAGGTACCACTGCCATTAACCTGAGCAGCCTCACCAGCGGAAGCAGCACAGCCGGCTTTGTCATCAACGGCCAATGTGCGTCTGACTACAGCGGTCAGTCGGTCAGCAGCGCAGGGGATGTGAACGGCGATGGTTTAGCCGACTTGATTGTGGGGGCCTATTACAGCGACCCAACTGCAGGCGCATCTGCCGGTCGCAGTTATGTGGTGTTTGGCAAAACCGGCAGTGCAGCGGTCGACCTGAGCAGCCTCACCAGCGGAAGCAGCACAGCCGGCTTCGTCATCAATGGCCAGTGTGCAACTGACCACAGCGGCGGGTCGGTCAGCAGTGCGGGTGATGTGAACGGCGATGGCTTAGCCGACTTGATTGTGGGGGCCTATTACAGCGACCCAACTGCAGGCTCAGCCGCTGGCCGCAGCTACGTCATTTTTGGTGGCTCGCAGTTCGCCACCACGGTGGACTTCCTGGGCAGCACCAGCGCCGACACCCAAACCGGCACCACCGCAGATGAAACCTTTGCCGCTGGAGAGGGCAACGACACCCTCACGGGTGGCGGCGGTGCTGACGTCATGTATGGCGGCGCAGGCAACGACACTTTCATTGTGAACGCCAGTAACTTGACCGCTTTGCAAGCGGTGTTTGGTGCGGGTGGCAACACAGCGCAGTTATCCCGCGTTGACGGTGGTACGGGCTTAGACACTTTGCAAATCGCCCAAGGCGGTGGCAACTTAGACCTGACCTCTATCAAAAACGTGGGTGGTGGAACGCCGGATGGGTTGAGTCGCATTGAAAGCATTGAGATCATCGACTTGGCAACCGACACCGCCGCCAACACGCTGACCCTCACCGTGGCTGATGTGATTGACATGGCGGGCATGAACTTGTTTACCACCAGCAACACCACAGCCGTCAGCGGCACCAGTTTGGGCGCTAGCGTGGCCAAACACCAAATCATGATCACCGGTGGCGCCGAGGACTACGCCAACATTGGTGCCAGCAACTGGACTTTGTCGACCACCGTGGTCACCTATGGCGGCCGCACCTACAAGGTCTATGACGCCAACAGCAGCGTGTATGCGCAGGTGCTGGTCGATCAAAACATCGTGAATGCGGGGCATGTGTTGTGAACTAAAATCTTGATTTACTGAACACGGGAGTTGTTGATGGACCGCATTACTTTAGAGCCCGGAAAGCGCGGTGGCAGGCCCTGCATACGCGGCCTGCGCATATCTGTCTACGATGTCTTGTCCATGCTGTCCAGTGGGATGACGCAAGAAGCGGTACTTGAAGATTTTCCGGAACTCACACAGGAAGACATCTTGGCAGTTTTGGCCTACGCTGCCGATCGCGAGCATCAGGTTTATTCACTGATGGTGCAATGAAGTTATTGCTGGATGAAAACCTGTCGCGCAGAATCGTGCCCTTTTTGCAGCACGCATTTCCAGGCAGTACACAAGTCGCTTTGTTAGGTTTGCAGTCTGCATCCGATCAAGATATCTGGAATCGCGCCAAAAGTGATGGCTATGTTGTCGTGACCAGAGATGCAGATTTTCAAGAACTTTCGTTGGTGTGGGGATCACCCCCTCAAGTGGTCAGGCTGCGCACACCCAATCTAAATCGCTCAAGTGTTCTCGAAATGCTGCTGGATCACAAAGACCAGATCCATCATGCCTTGGAAATTGAGGGTATGTCCTCTATTGAACTGATAGCCCAACCACAGAGTAACTGACGTGCATTCGGGCGAACTTGTGGCAAGTTGCAAGGCCTCGCAAGCCGCGTAGGACAGGACAGCCAAGATGTCTTCACGGTTCAAGTCTTCGTAGTCAGACAAAATGTCGTCAACGGTCATGCCGCTGGCCAACCATTCCAAAACACTTTCGACTGGATAGCGCAAGCCCCGAATACATGGCTTGCCATGACAGATGTCGGGGTTGATGGTGATGAGGGGGTCCATCGGTCAGTCAAGCCAATGCAAGCATCAAATGACCCATTTCAGTCTTGGCGGGGCGGACTTTGATTTCGATGTCATAACCCAACCGAGTCAGGCAATCCATGAGTTTGCGCTCTGACAGGTTGGCGAAATTTCCGTGCAACTTTGACGCCTTGAACTGATTTGGTTTGCGTTTGCTTCACGTCTTGCCTAAGAGATCAAATTTTTGCAGAAGCGAGACTGTATGGTTAAATCCAATTGCAAAATTAGAACACCCATGAAACCATCTGCCGCACTGCAAGCCAATCGGACCGCCATTCGTGCTGTGGTGGAGCGCTATCGCGCCTGCAATGCTCGTGTATTTGGCTCCGTTGTTCACGGCGATGACCAAGAGGGGAGCGATCTGGACATTCTCATCGACCCCACCCCCGATACGACGCTAATGGACGTGGCCAGGATTCAAGTTGAACTCGAAAAGCTGTTGGGTGTGTCAGTGGATGTGCTCACGCCCAAGGCCCTCCCCGACAAGTTCCGCGGTCTGGTGTTGGCCGAGGCCGTCCCGGTATGAACAAGGCTTCGCGGTTGCCCGACTACTTGGGGCACATTCTGGAGGCCATTGAGCGGATCGAAGAGTACGTTAGCGACATGGACGAAATGGCCTTCTTGGACAGCAAGCTCGTTCAGGATGCTGTTTGTCGCAACATCGAGATCATTGGCGAGGCGTCTAACAACATCTTGCGTGTAGAACCGTCCTTTGCAGCGCAGCACGACCACATTCCATGGCAGGTCATGTATGCGATGCGCAATCGCGTTTCGCACGGCTACGACAAGGTGGACTTTGAAATGGTCTGGAAGACCATCCACCGCGAACTGCCCAGCCTGTATGCGCAGATTAAGGCGGTTGTTCTGTGATAGCAAGACCAGTTACACCGTGGAAAGCGCTCACACCCAGTTGCTGATCGGTCACAACATCGTGAATGCGGGGAATGTGTTGTAGTTGTCATTGCGAAGTCCTGTCATTGCGAGCGCAGCGAAGCAATCCCCCCGTCATTGCGAGGCCCGCAGGGCTGAAGCAATCCCAAGGCCTTCAAGGTAACCCGATCACAAATTTATGTATTGACATTAAAATCGGGCCTGCATAGCCTTTCGCGATGCACTTCGTCTTTGATGTCAACAAAAATCAAACCAATCTGGCAAACACTATGTCAGTCAAACATCAACGCCAATCCCCTAAGAAGATTCTGCTTCCCACGCCATCGGAGGACGCAGCCATCACCCGTGCCGCTTTGGCAGATCCGGATGCCCAGCCTTTGACAAACGAGCAACTCGCCAGCATGAAACCTGCGCGTGGAAGACCACCTGTCGCACACAAACGCATCATGCTGTCTATGCGTGTTGATTCAGACATCATGGCCTACTTGCGAGCCAGTGGCAAAGGGTGGCAAACCAAGGTACACGCTTTACTTAGAAAAGCGGTGGATACAGGCAAAGTATGAACTTACATGGCATATCGGAGTCCTGTCATTGCGAGCGCAGCGAAGCAATCCCCCTGTCATTGCGAGGCCCGCAGGGCCGTGGCAATCTACGCCTCTAGACCTCACTTCACCGGCCTCATACAATCAGCAAATACGCACCATCAGCATGTTCTACGGTATTTTGGTGTCCATGTTTTTTGAGGACACGGACAGGCATCACCTTGCACATATTCACGTGCGTTACGCCGGAGAAAAAGCGGCCATTGCCATCATCGATGGCCGTGTTCTGGCCGGTGAGCATCCTTACCCCATTGACCCTTTGCGTTAAGGACCATTGCCATGAGCGCTTTGCTGGATGTGACCTTGGTCAAACCGCTGCCCGATCATTGGCTGGCCTTGTCCTTCGAAAACGGCGAACAGCGCATGTTTGACGTCAAGCCATTGCTCCACAAAAAACCTTTTACAGCGCTTGAGCAAGCCCATGTTTTTGCGCAAGCATATGTGTTTGCAGGAACCGTGAACTGGCCCGGTCAAATCGACATCTCCCCCGAGACGCTGTACGACCAATCCGTCCCCGCCTAAGCAATGGGATTGCTTCACTGCGTTCGCAATGACGTGTCGCCCGTCATTGCGAGCGGCCTTTAGCCGCGAGGAGCGAAGCGACGTGGCGGGAAGCAATCCCCTCACGACATAATCTCAAAAAACTCAGGAAGCAATCTTTGACCTCCCGACCCACACCCTCCAGCACCGCCGCTGACCAACTGTTTCAGCAAAATCAATTCGCCCAAGCAGACGAGGCTTACGCAGCGCTGCTGCAAGCCGAGCCAACCCATGAATGGGCAGCCTTGCAGCACGCACGATGTGCGGTACAGATGGGCGAGGGTCGTTTGGCCCGAGACCGTTTTGCGGCGCTGCTCAAAGCCCACCCCGACAACTTCAGCGCTTGGTTAGAGGCCGGCCATTTGTGTCGCCAGCAAAGTGCATTCGAGCAAGCCTTAGCCAGTTACCAACGTGCCATGGTGGTTGCACCCGCACGCTATGAGGCACCCTTGGGCGCAGCACGTTTGTTGGAAGACATGGGGCGGCGCGAAGAGGGGGCAGCGCTCTACCACCGAGCCAGCACCTTGGTGCCTGCCGATAAACGCCACTTCATGCACCAACGCATGGCCAAGTTTCGCCAAGAGCGGGGCGACACTTCAGCAGCCCTCGACAGCTTGCGCCAAGCCCTGTTGTGTGCCGATGCACTGACACCCGCGTTGCCGCTCAACGATCGTTGTGAATTGCTGATCGACTTGGGCGAACTGCTCTTGCGCATCAACGCCCGTGAAGACGCCATGCCCATGCTGACCCAAGCTTCGCAAGCCACTGCCGAAGCCACGCTGGTTCGCTTGGCCGAAACCTCGTTTCGCTTCAACCTGTGGCAAGAGTCATTGGCCGTGTTGCAACGTAACGCCGAGTTACACCCCGACAGTGCCGCTGCTTTGTGGAACCTTGCCCACGGCTACGCAGAAACATGGGAAATGGACTTGGCTATCGCCACACTCGAACGTGCCGAAGCCATCGCACCCCAGCCCGGTGCAGCCTCGCTTCGTGCCTCGGTGGCGGGACGTTTGGGTGACGCCGACACCGCTTTGGCCGCTTACGCCGAGATTGCTGAAAAAGAGGGCCCCTTGTCTAAGATGCGGTCCAGCACCGCCATGGCCTCGCTCTACAGCGATCAGCTTTCGCCCAAAGCTGTCGCCACCTTGCACCGCGAGTTATTTGCGCCCATGGGCGAGGGTGCTCGAAGCCGCGACAGTTTTGCCAATCCACGTGACGCTAATAAGCGTTTGCGTTTGGGTTTGGTCACCGCTGATTTTCACCATCAGCATCCCGTCAACATCTTTATGCAACCTGTGCTGGCCCGCTGGGATGCGCAAGACATTGAGGTGACGGTGTATTTCACGGGTGTGAGTTACGACGAACAAACCTTGCTGGCCAAACGCCGCGTCAGCCAGTGGATAGAGGTCACCACCTTGAACAACGTGCAACTGGCAAGACGCATTCAAGAAGATGGCATTGATGTGTTGATGGACTTGGCTGGCCATACCGGTATGCAGCGTATGCCCTTGTTTGCCCAGCGTGCAGCGCCTGTGCAGGCGACGTTTTTGGGCTACCCAGGGTCTACGGGTGTGCCTCAAATGGATTGGATCGTGGCTGACGCCGTGGTTGCCCCCGAGGGCAGCGAGGCCTTGTTCTCCGAGCAGGTCATTCGTTTGCCAAACACGGTGTTTTGCTATGCGCCAGAAGAGAACTATCCCTTCCCCACGTTCTCCGATGAACACGCCAAGCGACCGCTGACCTTTGCGTCGTTCAATAACGTGTCCAAACTCACGCCACGCTCGTTGGCCTTGTGGGCGCAGGTGCTGCAAGCTGTACCCAACTCCCGCTTGATGCTCAAAGCGCCGAGCTTCAAAGACGAAGCAGCCGTCAAGGTGTTTGTGCAGCGCTTCAAGCAACTCGGTGTGGCGCTGGACCGCTTG
This sequence comes from Bordetella parapertussis, assembly GCA_945882755.1. Lineage (GTDB taxonomy): Bacteria > Pseudomonadota > Gammaproteobacteria > Burkholderiales > Burkholderiaceae_C > Limnohabitans. The sequence continues at coordinate 11,299 of CAMCWS010000142.1, forward strand.
GAGTTTCGCGGCCCTAGCAGCTTGAGCGACATGATGGCCGAGTACGCCGATGTAGACATCGCTCTCGACCCTGCGCCCTACAACGGAGGCACCACCAGCTTGCAAGCGATGTGGATGGGTGTGCCGGTGCTCACCATCGCGGGGGGACACTTTGTCTCACGCATGGG
>CAMCWS010000143.1 GCA_945882755.1 Bordetella parapertussis
GTATTTTATTATTTAACTAAAATTCATACGCGTTTTTTCTGATGAGAAAAGACATTACTTTCTTCTGTTTTTCTCAAATTGATCTCTTCTCTTTTTCCAGCTGCCGAGTGAGGCCCTGTGGAGGTCCTCCGGGTTCCCAATATCCATCCAAGGCTCATGCAAAGGGTATGCCAAAACTCGTCCTTTTCTCATTTGAAGTTTAGAAAAAAGCTCAGGCATATTGCATCGATCCCCTTTAGGGATAGACCGACACGCCTCTGGGCTAAGGACATATACGCCGGCATTAATTTGAGTTCGCACTAAAGGCTTTTCTCTAAAGGCTATGATTTCCAAGCCTTGTGTCTCCACTACGCCGTACGGGTTCTGCCACTCATGGGCCCGCACTGCCATCGTCGCCTCCGCCCCCTGCCGAACGTGAAAATCAACCAAATCTCCGTATTGGAAATCAGCCAATACGTCCCCGTTTGTTACTAAAATAGCCTCCTTGGGTGGCTTAGCTAACAAGCGGATCGCGCCAGCAGTGCCTAGAGGCTTTTTTTCCCGCAGGTAGGTAATGTTAACTCCCCATCGTTTCCCGTTTTCGAAATAATCTTCAATCATTCCTCCAAGATGGCGCACTGCGAAGACAAAGCGGTTGAATCCTTCAGTCTTCGCCTTGAGCAAGATATGTTCAAGTATTGGCTTCCCACCAACCTCTACCAATGGTTTTGGCAGGTCTTTTGTGAACGGTCTTAATCGCCTTCCCTCGCCGCCCGCCATAACAACGATTAAATTTGTTCGTAATCGTGTCCGAGAAAGCTTATCCCAAACATGCAGCCCAACGACTCGGCGCAAACCATCTACGATTGGAATCTGCTGAACCTCATTGGCTGACATTAACCTGACAATGGCCTCCGTTTTGATTCCGGCATGAGTCACCAAGGGACTGCGATGAAGTATTTTTGAAATTGGGGTGCCTAAGTCCTGCCCCCTAAGGAGTGCCCTCCGGATATCCCCATCCGATACTGTTCCGATTAATCTGCCGCAAGAATCGACAACCAGCACAATTCGAAGACTTACCTCGTTCAGCACCTGAATCGCAGCATGCACTGTTGCGGAAGGTGGCAACAGTGTTGCGTGCCAATCACCTTTCAGAAGTTTTGTAACTGCGCTTTTTTTCACTTTGAGAGGTCCCAAAAGTTTTTTTGATGTATCTCACTGTAATTCAGCTCGCTTAATACCTTTACAATTCTTTTCGCTGCCCCTCCCTGCCCGTATGGATTCTTTAAGATAGCGCAGCATCGCCTCATCTTCGGCGAGAAAGCCTTTGAGATCGCCTGGCTGATGCACCCGGGGCGGTAATCTGCATCGATCACATTGGCCGCACGAATCCGACCTTTTTGGCGATTTCCAATATTAACCACTGGCTTTTTTAGTACGGGTGCCTCAAGCAGTCCACTTGACGAGTTCCCAACCACTGCGTCAACTTCTCTCATGATGGAAAGGTAAGGCCTAGAACCAAGAGCACGGAAGGCTACGGCATGGTGATGTTTTCTGACAAATGTCCGAATCTTTCTCCAGATCACTCTACCATCTCTATCAGCACCAGGCATTGTAAAAATCATGCCGACATTCGATAAAGTCTGCAATGCGCTCAGAAGAGAATCGCTTTGTTGTTCTATATCACTGTTCGCAAGTGTTTCAGGATGAAAAGTGATCAAGAGATTTTTCTGTTGAAATTTGAACTGTAAATATTTTTCGAGCTCCTTGCGAGAAATGAATCTCTGAGCCTTTACGTTGTCCACTCCCAAGGCCCCCACCTGAAAGACTCGTGAAGGCTGCTCCCCCATCTGGATTACTCTTTTTTGGTACACAGCAGTGGAAACAAAATGAACCTGTGACATTTTGGTGATTGCGTGCCGAAAGACGTCGTCGTAAGCGCCTTCCGTCAACTCGCCACCATGAATGTGGGCAATTGGAATTCCTGAGATTACGCCTGCAGCGGCCGCGCACATGATTTCATAACGGTCTCCTAGAAGAACTAGAATGTCAGGGCGAAGCTTAGCTAAGGCACGTGCTACCCCCTTTAGTCCAATGGCCATAGATGCCCCAAGTCCTTCAGCAGAATCAATATTCGTTTTCATGTCTACCTTTGCGTCGATCTTAAAACCATCCTTCAGAATTTCTCGATACGTTAAGCCAAAGTTTCTTGAAAAGTGTGATCCAGTAGCAATTAGCTGAAGTTTGAAGTTCTGGCACTTTTTGATTTCTCTAAGCAATACACGAAGAAGCCCGTAGTCGGCCCGACCGCCGGTGACTACGCAGATCCTTCTCATGAAGACACACTCAGCACAGAGGACATTGATGGTTTAACATTACGTTGATGCTCCCTTGAGAAAATATAGTTAATTGGATCCATAAGATTTCAGTTTTTTTGGTTCTTGAATATTTATTTTTTCATTATGTTCTTGATGTTCATTCTGACTCCGTGAGAGTTAATTCTCTGTCTAAATACAAATCGCCTCGTCTGCGGAGAAGTTGCGTATAGCGGTTTTGCCAAGTACCTCGTCCCAACGCATCGGCGAGATACCGATGCCCGGGCGTTTAGTGGTTAGGTTTTCAGGAGCAAATACTTCGCCTTGCTGAATCGGCTTGCTGGCAACGATCGATTTGCGCACGACAGGGATGTTTTTGGCCTCACTTGGAGTGGGTCGTTTGGTTCCATCCCCTAGGGCAATTTCAATATTCCGAATGCCGTTCACCATGGACTTTAGCTCTGAAGGCTCGAGGCTTGCTTTATGGTCGGGACCGGGCAAGTTGCGGTCTAATGTGAAATGCTTTTCAATCACAGTCGCACCCATAGCCACAGCGGCTATGGCCACCTCGATTCCAAGGGTGTGATCAGAATAACCGACCTTAACTCCCAAATTGTCCCGGATCTCGAGCATAGCCTTCAGGTTCACCTCTGGCATGGGAGTCGGATACACGCTGGTACAGTGAAGTACAGTAATTGAATTTTTTGGAGTTCCAGAGTTTTCCAGTATTTGGAGGGCTGATTTGATCTCCTCCATTGTCGCCATTCCCGTAGAAAGTATTACAGGCCGGCCAAGTTGGCCGATGTGGCGTAGGTAAGGCAGGTTGGTGATTTCTCCAGAGGGAATTTTAAACTGCTCTTGGCCGTAACTGACAAGTAAATCAGTACTCTCAATATCAAAAGCGGTTGAAAAGAAGCCTATCTTACGCTTTGCACAGTGTGCGATTAGTTCCATATGCATGCTTGGGGTGAGCTCCAGACGGCTAAGCATTTCGTGCTGAGATTCTCTACTGTCGGTAGCCTGTGTTTGGTAGGCGGCCTTTTTAGCGGTGCTGGTCACAAGCCGGTTGGCGTTAAAGGTTTGAAACTTTACAAGATCTGCCCCCGCCTCAGAGGCAATATCGATAAGCTTCTTCGCTAAATCCAGATCGCCATTATGGTTGACGCCAGCCTCGGCGATAATGAGGATCCGACTTGTCATGACTTGCCGTTACCAACAAAAAGTGAATGATCCGCTTGATTGTGTCTTACAGAAAGAGCCATTCCCACAATGCAACGCTTGCCCAGTGTAATGCCTTCTTTAATGACACTGCCGCTTCCAATAAAACTACCCGAACCAACGATCGCTCCCCCGTTGAGAATGGCACCAGTGGAGATGTGGCAGTGGCTTTCCACAATCGCATCGTGTTCGATAAGTGAGCGTGTATTGATGATGCAGTTGTCTCCGATCCCGGCTCCAGCATTCACAATGGCTCCGTGCATGACGATTGTGCCGGCACCAATTCTCGCATGCGACGAGACATGTGCGGCAGGGGCAATGACGACAGGCAGTTGGAACCCGAGTTTGAGTGCTTGCGTGAAGAGACGTATCCGAAGATCTGGCGTTTCCAGTTGGCCTACAGTGACGAGTGCAAATGAGTATTTTTTTACGAGTTGGGGCAAGTCCTCGTCCGTGCCAATAACGGAATAACCCAAGTGATGGGCATGCCGTTGCTCTGGCAATCCGATCAGGCCGGCAATTTGAAAGTGGCCCTGCTGTTCGATGACATCGATACAAGCACGAGAATGTCCGCCTGCTCCAAGGAGAATGATCGTGGGCTTTTTCAGTTGTTCAATAAAGCGAGGCAAGAGCTGCTCGGGATGTTCATGAGCCGCTCAGAAAGCGATTTAGCTTTCGCAAGATCCATTCGGGGGGCTGATTGAAATGGCGGTAGGGCATGAAGCAGGTTCCAGGCGGGCCGAGTCCTGATCCCCACGGCATTCGTGGCTAGCAGTATTTCGTCTCTTTGGCTCGCCGCCTCAGAGTTTAGCAAAAGGGTTTGTAGCCAGTAGTTGCTCAGGCACATCTCTGGCTCCTGAATCAGCTTCAAGCCCGCAACGGATGCAAAAGCAGTCTTGTAGCGATCAAACAGCTTTCTTTTAGATGCCAGCATCGCTGGCAACTGCTCCAATTGGGCACAGCCCAAAGCGGCGTTCAAGTTGGGCAAACGGTAGTTGTAGCCAATTTCATCGTGCCGATACTCCCATTCGTGAGGTAGTTTGGCGGCCGTGCTTAAGTGCTTTGCCCTCTTTGCCAATGCCGTGTCATTGGTGAGAATAGCACCCCCACCCCCAGTAGTGATCGTCTTGTTACCGTTAAAGCTGAGTGTGCCCATCAGGCCAAATGTGCCGGTGTGCTGGCTATGGTAATAACTGCCCAAGGATTCGGCGGCATCTTCGATCAGGGCAATATTAAAATCATGGGCTAAGGCCAATAGTCCATCCACATCCACCGGATGCCCAAAGGTGTGCATGGGAACGAGTGCGCGTATCACCTGCCCAGTTGCACGATTGATGCAATGTCCTCCTCGTTGTTCGGTGTGACTGTTCAGGTACTCTCTCAGTTTTCCGGCATCTACGCCCAGAGTACGTTCTTCGCTATCCACAAAATGGGGGGTTGCCCCGCAGTAGGTGACGGCATTGGCCGTAGCCACGAACGTGAGGGCAGGTACAAGAATCTCGTCACCCGTGACTACCCCCGCTAATTTTAGGGCGATATGCAAAGCGGCGGTTCCGTTGACGACCGCGACCGAATGCTTGGCACCCGTGTAAGTTGCAAGGTCGACTTCGAATCGATCCACAAACTTGCCCACGGAAGAAACAAAAGTGGTATCGAGGCACTCTTTGACATACTTCCACTCATTTCCATGGAAAACCGGTTCATGCAAAGAATAAGTTTTAGATTTATCGGACAGAACTTTGCGTAAAGCGCAAATCACTTGCTCTGCCAATGAGCTCTTGGCCGATGTGGGCTTGGGTTTTAAAACTTTTTTGGACTCAGGCAATAGACTTTTGCCTTTCATTGGGTGGCAATTGTGCGGATCTTCAATTTAGCAAGACCTTCAGGCTTGGTGTGCATGCAATCGTAAAAGTCACTCGGCTGACATCCGGCCACCACAGGGTCAAATGAGCCAACCACTCTTAAGTTTAGTTCGCGAGCCAGTTTGAGAACTATAATCTCGGTGGCACGCATCGCGACAACATCTAGAGATGAAGGCGCCTTCCAGACATTTTCATGGTAAGGAGTCATTAGCAGAATGGGCTCCGCCCCTTTATCCTTAATCCATAACAATAAGAACCGGTAAGCTTCTATTCCTTCTTTGGTATTGCAAGGAGAATCGGTTTTATATGTTAACCCACCAATTGGAATAGGTGTCGAATTGCAGTCCGCTATATATTTAGCAGAGTAAACAATGCTGCCGTCTTTAAGATAAGCAGAGTCTTTCCCGCCAATTGCCATATTTGGGAACGATTCTTGCGTTATAATAGGCGGCCAGCTTTTATAATCATTAAAAGCCGTTTTTATGGACCTAGCTGTATATTCAAGATTAACTAAGTTGCATAGCTTTGTTACATCTATTTTACTGAACAGGTTGTACTTAGGTTTAGTTTTTAACAGGATTTCAGCTCGAGCCTCATCGTAGTCATTTCTATATGTGGAGTATCTGGCGTCTTTTCCAAATGCAAAAGTCCAAGGGTCGATTCCGAGAATACATTTTTTCCCTTGTTCGACTTGCCTAAGAGCTAGATATGCAAGTGTAAGATGATCTTCTATGCTCCCGCCACTTACACCAAGATTCTGTATTGATTGACATATGTTATGAAGAGATGGGGAAATCCTCAAACTACTAATCGACATGACGTGGCTACTCCCAATGACAACACCCTCTATACTATTTAAGTACCTACACTTTTCTTTTGCTAGCAACCTTTCATTGATTTTGCCACTCGGTGCCCAGAGCCCATATTCGGCCTTGTGTAAAAGATAAGCATAAGCCCTAGGGCTCCATCCTGGCTCTCTATAAATTCCAGCTGGATCGACAACATAGTTTAGTAATCCTGCAAGGCAAAGAATTAGGAAGGCCGTTGCCAGAAGAAGCCGGACGTATGCGAAGTTCACATTTAAAAACAATGATCAGAACTGATAATATAGAAATGCCGATACGCGATTTAGGCTGAGCAGACCTGTGCCAAAAATAACTCCGATTATGACGGCGTAACGAGAGGTAGGTTGCCAAGCAAACCGAGAACTGCCTTTCACGGAGTCCCAAGCCGGCTCAAAATTAACTAGCCATTGCTGGGTATTCGGAAGAAGCCAAATAATCGAGAGTCCTAGGCAAAGCCATGCAGAAATTTCAATCGTGGCAAAGCCGGTAACCGGGCCCACCCCGTTTGCAAAATGTACTGCACTACCGAAGAAGTCTCCAACCCAATTTTTTAGCAGGAGCGGCAGTGATACTCCGCTGATCCCAGCCATGCCACTCAACATGTTTATCGTGGCTTCGAAGTTTGTCGCCCGAAAAGGCACCCAAGCGATGCCAACAGCGGCAAATGTAATCAGCAAGCTGCTGACCCGTGTGAGGGCTCCACCCGCTCTGCTCTTCATACCGATAAGAGTTCGCCATCCATGATTGATAACCAAATAGAGGCCGTGAAGCCCCCCCCAAAAAACGAAGTTCCATCCCGCCCCATGCCACAGACCGCCGAGCAGCATGGTGATCATAATATTGAGCTGACGGCGTGCGGGGCCTTTCCGGTTCCCTCCGAGAGGGATGTATAGATAATCGCGCAAGAATGTTGATAACGTCATGTGCCAGCGCCGCCAGAACTCAATTATGTTAGTCGCCTTATAGGGCGAATTAAAGTTGATCGGTAACTTGATGTTGAAGAGTCGTGAAAGTCCGATAGCCATATCGGAATAACCAGAAAAATCAAAGTAGAGTTGCATGGTATAGGCAAGAGCGCCAATCCATGCCTCCAGCAGCATGGGGTGCCCACCTTGGGCTGCCGCGCCAAAGATCGGATCTGCATAGAGTGCAAATTGATCAGCCAGTACGACCTTCTTGAAAAGGCCAAGTGAAAACATTGTAAGCCCGACAGCAATCGAATCTGCGGATAGCTGATAAGTACTTGGCAAAGAGAACTGTGGCATCATCTGCTTATGATGAAGTACTGGTCCGGCGATGAGGTGTGGAAACCACGTGACGAAAAGAAGATAATCAATGAAGTTGTATTCCCGAGCAACCCCACGATGGGTATCGACTAAAAAGGCTATCTGTGTGAAGGTGAAAAACGAAATGCCAAGAGGCAGAACAAAGTCAAATAAGCTAAAATGAGCCCCAAAGCGGTTAGCAGCCAAAACAAAGAAGTTTGCGTACTTGAAAGCCCCTAACAGCAAAAGGTTGGCAATAATCGAACAGGTTAGAAGTAATTTTGATTTCCTGCTCGCTCTCACTTGGCCGATCAGGTACCCGGCCCCGTAGTTGAATGCAACTGAGGCAAGGAGCAGAAGAACAAATTTTGGATTCCACCAGCCGTAGAAGAAAAGTGAGGCTGCAACCAGCCACAGGATAGCTACACGATGGCTTCGCCGCGCAATCCAGAAAAATCCTAAAAGGACAACAGGCAGGTATGCAAAAATAAATGGGAATGAGTTAAAAAGCATTTAGCACTAAAAATTTATTTGCGAGTGTTTTTTAGACAACATAGCCATCACTTGGATATTTTTTAAGATTCTCAGGATCGCGAAACCATTCGATTGTTTGTATAAGGCCCAAGCGTAATCCAGCTTCCCCGCTGTTCTTTGGGCTCCATTTCATCAGTTCTTTCGCTTTCTGATTGTTGGCGAGAAGTCTTTCAACCTCACTATCGGCAGGGCGAACCCTTTCAGAGGATTCTTTGATCGCGATCTTTGTCCCCATAAGTTCCGCGATCATATGGGCAAGGTTGCCGATGGAGATCTCGAACCCAGATCCGAGGTTGATCACTTCACCTTCGATTTCGGGTGCCACCAGAGCCTTAATGAAGCCATTCACGGTATCATCAACATAATTGAGATCCCGTGTAGGGTGGATTGAGCCTAGATAGATCTCTTTTTTCCCTTTAAGGAGCTGGGTAATGATGGTGGGAATGACGGCACGGGCGGATTGGCGGGGCCCATAAGTGTTAAAGGGACGAAGGATGGTTATGGGTAATCCGAATGAACTATGAAAGGATAGGGCAAGCTGGTCCGCTCCTATCTTGGTAGCGGAGTATGGAGACTGTCCTTGGAGCGGGTGATCCTCTGCGATGGGCACAAATCGAGCTGTTCCATAAACTTCGCTGGTGGATGTGTGAATTACTCTTTTAATTCCGAGGGCCCTAGCTGCTTGGAGGATATTGAGGGTGCCTTTGATGTTGGTATCTACATATGTGTCGGGAGAATGGTAGGAGTAGGGAATACCGATGAGTGCGGCCAAGTGGAAGACCGACTCGCATCCCTTCATAGCTTCTTTGACTCCGTGCGGGTCGCGAATATCGCCAGAAAATACTTCGAACTGGCCCTTAACATCGGATGCGCATTGATCGAGCCAACCCCAGGAGTTGAGGGAGTTGTAAAGAACAAAGGCGCGCACTTTATGACCGGCCCGGACGAAAGCTTCAGTGAGGTGCGAACCGATGAAACCATCGGCACCAGTGATCAGAGTGGATTGTTTGTTCATAGTTTTTCTATCATCAAATAGAGCCTATTAATGAAATAGGAGGTTGCAGTTGATTAATGACGGGTTTTTATTACTGATGAAGACTCTTCTTTTTTGACACTTCTATCTAACGCTTAATCCTTGTTACCCCAGTTCAATAATATGTGCGCAGTTCTTGAGGGTACTCAGGCGGTGGGCGATGATCAGAATCGTTAGATCGGCGCTGAGACCTTCAATGGCTTCCATGACAGCTTGTTCGGTTTCGTGATCTAACGCGCTCGTGGCTTCGTCGAAAACCAGTACAGTTGCCTGCTTGTAGAGAGCACGGGCGATTCCAATGCGTTGTCGCTGACCTCCCGAAAGACGAATTCCCCGTTCCCCAACAAGAGCTTGGTATCCTTGGGGCGAGGATTCGATAAAATCCGCAATATGCGCTTGGCGGGCGGCTTCCTTCACCCTTTTCATTTCTATATTTTCGGGCGGGACGCCAAAGGCAATGTTCTCGGCTAGAGAAGCGTCGGCTAGATAGATAACTTGGGGAACGTGCGCAATATTGCGCTGCCAAGAGCGAAGTTTTCGTCTGTCTAGAACGATTCCGTCTACAGTAATTCGGCCTGCCGACGGCTCCAGCAGACCCATCAGCAGATCCAGGCAGGTGCTTTTGCCTGATCCAGTTTTGCCGACAAAGCCGACACGAGTCCCTTTTGTAATATTGAACGACAGTTTATCCAGCACCCACGGGGTTTCAGAAGTGTAGCGGAATTTTACGGAATCAAACTGGATCGATTTTTTAAATGGGAGTGGCGCAGGAAGTGGTTGAGAAGCTTCGGGAGGGAGTGGCTGATCCAAAAGCTCCAAAACTTCCTTAGTGGACGCTTGAGCCCCCAGCATGCCGCTCCATGCTGCATAGCCTTGCTGAAGGGCGGGTAGCAACCGTTGCGCGCCAAGGGCAAGAGCGCCAAGGACAGGTAGAGCGGCGAGCGTTCCTTGTGGTCCATGGGTCATCCCTAGCGCCAAAACGGCAAAGAGAACCATGCCGATCGATTCCATGACGAAGCGAGGACTCTGACCGATGAACGTGATGCTGGCCCTAGCCTCCCGGAGGGGTGAATCTGCTAATTGATAGATATGGCAATATGCAGGTTGGGTACCATCTAGCAGGACATCGCGAATTCCGCCGAGTCCTTCTTGGAGGGCTTTTACCACCTGTGTTTGCTCTTGGGATACACGACTGCTGTTTTGAATCATTTTTTTCTTAAAAAGTTTGGTGATAAGGGCGTAGCTGAATCCAAGGCCAAGGGCGGAGATAAGGGCAACGGTGGGGTTGATGGCAAACAAAGCGGCAACGATGGAGATGATGATGACGGATGAGATGCCGAAAGTCAGACAGGAGGAGAGAGTCAGGATTACCATTCCCACTTTTGAGGTAATATTACTGATGATTGTACTGCTATTGCGGGAGACGTGTACCGAGTAGGGTTGGTAGAGAGTTCGTCGATAAACCTCAAGACTGAGGTCAGCTCCAGCCGAATTTGCGAGTCGGGTGCTAACCCAAAGAAGGAGGAGGCGTATTGCTCCCGCGGTTAAGGCTGCCAATGCAAATGCTGTAGCAAGCAAGGGCAGGAGAGCGGTGGGGCCAAAGACCGATGACAAGGATTGGGAATGTGTCGTGCTGATTTGGGGTTGGTGGTTGGTGATGGCGCCGAATTGCAATCCAAAGGTGGAAGAGATATGGCATAGCGCAGATATAAGGGAGTCAACCACAGGGTAAGAAAGGACTTTTTCGGGGGCAGCAAGAGCCGCCAGAAATGGTATGACAGCTCCAAGACTGACAACTTCCGCCACACCGCCAGCCAGCATTAATAAAGACAGAAGGGCAAACTGTTTTCTGCGTCGTGAAGACAACTTCAACCAGAGACGTCTTAATATTTTAAACATTTTTTTCTAACTTAATACTATTCATTGTCTACAGCACGCTGCCGCCCTTGGCCGATCGCGCCCGCTTTTATCGGGCCGAAGCCAAACACTCCCAACCTGTTCTGTTGTTTTTTCGGCATCCACAAAGGGCGCCGAACCTAGTTGCTACTTGCGTGTCAGTAACGGCATGGTCTTAAGAAAACCCGACACCAACGGAAGCAAAAGCCGGCCGTGACCGTGCCAGCGCCGAATCGTCTCAAGCTTGTCACGCAAAGCTTCCGGCAATTGTTGGCTGGAGTCGTTTTCCAGTCGCTCCACCTCCTCGCCTAACTCGTCAAACGCCGGGGCTATCTTTTTAGTCACAAACGTCTCCACTGCCTTCCTTAGATGATCTTCTGCCACAAAATGCTCCGCACGGTTCCCATTCTGGCCCTCAACCCGAATCGCCCCTAATTCCCTGAGAAACTTTATTCCCTGACTGACCGAGCCCCGACTAATCTTTAGCTCCTTACAGATATCCCCCGCTTCGATCGGCCGAGCCGAAACAAACACCGCCCCGTAAATTAGCCCGACCGATTTGGGTAGTCCCAGGATCGCGCAGAGTTTTACACAGAGATTGAGGATAGAATCCTCAGGACTACCGCCCTCAGCACTCCGTGAAGGCTTGGAATTTATCAGCTTAGCTTTCGAGCTTAGAGCAATCATGAGTTTTTAGTTGAAAGATTAAGCATTTCGGATTTCGGATTAGTACTTAGAGATTATGAAGTATCTTTGATTAGTACGGACGCCTGTCCCCAGGCGTCCTAGGACGGCTCGGAGAGCCGTCCGTACCGAAAGCTCCAGCCTTGTTTCAAAAAAACTTGAAATACTCGATCTTTTGATACTTCGGCTTGGGGTTGAAAGAGGGAGGTTCATGACCATTTCGCTATTCTCTGACTTCCTTGGCCACGTTTCAAGTTTTTTTGAAACTATTTTAAGCTAATTTTTAATTACTTACGACCATAGCTCTTTAGATATAGGCTACTAGTCCGCCTTGGAGTCCATCTAATAATCACGGCGCTTCACCAAATTTCGGTAGAAGGAAGCTGGGATGACCCGATAAGGCCATGGGCATTGACTGATGGCATAACTGCTATATATTGCCATCATGATCCGAACACAGATCCAGTTCGAGCAGAAGACGTATGAATCCCTAAAAACAAAGTCTAATGAAACAGGAAAGAGTATTTCGGAAATAGTTCGAAGAGCGCTAGATCGGTCGATCGCCGCTCAGGAGGTCGATCAAAAATGGGCCCGCGCCTTGAACTCGATGGGCAAATTTTCTAGCGGTCTGAACAACCTCGCCGAAAAACATGACGACCACCTAGGCGACCGCTGGTGAAGGCTGTTTTCGTTGAGACCTCGGCTTTTCTGGCGGCGCTAGACAAGGGGGACAAATTCCACGCCGAAGCCGCCAGAAAATGGCCGTTTTTAGCTAGTGGCAAGACTGAGTTGTGGACGACAGATTATGTCCGTCTGGAAAGCTGGTCTCTTATTCAGCGACGGTTGGGTGCTGAGGCGGTGATGGCCTTTCAAGACGACTGGTTGCCCTTATGCAAAATTTATGAGGTTGGTCGTGATGGTTTTGAGCGCGCCGCTGCCCAGTGGCGGATTGCCCAGCGTCGTAACCTCAGCTTGGTAGATTTGACCAGTTTTGATGCCATGCGCCAGCTAGCCATCCGAACAGCCCTGGCCTTTGACCAACATTTTCAGGAGATGGGGTACTGGAATGTTAAGGCTTGAACGTAGAGACATGGAGTTAAGGTATTTGGAAATGCGAATTTGGGATTGCGAATTGGGATTAATCAAATGAACAAGCTTGAGCTGGAAAAGCGGACGAAGGAGTTCTCGCTGCAATTAATCCGGTTTTTGGAAAGTCTGCCGAAAAACTACCTTGGCGAAGCCCTGGGTAAGCAGTTGCTTAAATCCGGCACTTCCATCGGGGCAAACTACCGAGAGGCGAATCGGGCGGAGTCTAAGGCGGATTTTATCCATAAGTTAGCCATTGTGGAGAAAGAAGCTTCGGAAACCCTCTATTGGCTGGAATTGATACTGGAAGGAGGAATCGGGGCAAATCAGGAGGCTATAAGACTTATGCAGGAGGCCAAGCAACTGTTGGCCATATTTACAGCGGCTGGACGAACATCGAAAGGACGCAGATGATTTCCAATTTCGAATTTAAAATTTCGAAATCCAAAATTCAAAATGAATTAGCCTTCTGGTGGGAGTCGGCTCCCTCCTAAGCCTGAATGATTATATCCAACCGCTCAAGTGTATGACCGCAGGAACTTCTGAACCTCGTCGTGACTTCCCATGAAGTGAAAATAGAGACCTCCCTCAAGGTTCTGAAAAATCAGCCTCTCTTGCAACCCGACACGCGACTTGAAAAGATTGGGCGCAAGACGGCGAATCCCTAGCCCACTATGCAAATGCGGATTGCCCCATTGAAGGCGGACATTCTCCATGTGCGTTCCCACCCTTCGCCGGATGTGCTTAGGAAGTTTTCGGAATTGGGCGAGAAGATCGGGGTCGATCTCAATCGCCAAGGACTGCCTCAAGGTCACCAGCGAACCTTTTGGCGGTGCCTTCGCGGCGGACTTTTTGCGCTTTGGCATAAAGCTTTTTAGATACGAGATCCATCTGACTAGGACTGAGCCCATAATCCCCCGTGGTTCGGCCGAGCAGAAAGCGGGCAAAGTCAGCCACCTCGGCCCGCTTTTTAGCTGGTAAAGCCTCACAGATCCGAAGTACTTCCAAGGTCTCCGTGCTCATGCCATTAATCTAACGGCATGCACACAAGGGGCAAGGGGCGAAATGGCTTGGTGATTAAGTAAGATTAGGGCGAGCTCGGGGTTTGCAGCACGGTCCGTTAAGGGTAACGGGCTCTACCAAGCGGAAAAATGAGACCGCCGATAACCGGTAGGGAGACCTACCCCTAGTCTTCAA
>CAMCWS010000144.1 GCA_945882755.1 Bordetella parapertussis
TTCCGCAGGCAAGATTTTTCTCATCATTCTGATCAGACCAACAAGCAGGTGCTGGAGTGCCTCGCCATGTTGGCGCAGTTTCACGGGCTTACCGTGGAATTGCAGCAAGTGGTTCGCAAATTAGGTCTGGAGGACTTACCGCCCAACCACATCACCTACCTCACCCTCGCCAAAGAGATGGGGTTTCATGCACGTATGCGTCAACCGGCACTTCAAAGGCTGGGGCATGTCGGTTTGCCAGCAGTGGCGTTTGATCAAAATGGCAGCGCATTCATTTTGGCGGCTGTTCATCAAAGTCAGGACACACGGCAATATTTGATCCACAGACCTGATCAAAGAATGCCCGAAAAACTCAGCGAAGAAGACTTCACAAACTGCTGGGATGGTTGTTTATTGATGGTGACATCCACCTCTTCGCTGATTGGAGAGTTAGCCAAGTTTGACTTCAGCTGGTTCATACCAGCCATCGTCAAATACCGAAAAATGCTTTCTGAGGTTTTGTTGGTCTCGGTGGTTCTGCAATTATTTGCACTGGCAACACCGATATTCTTCCAAGTGGTGATGGACAAGGTGCTGTTGCACAGCGCCATCACCACCTTGAATGTCATCACCATCAGTTTGATCGTTGTGACCTTGTTTGATGTCACACTGAATTACTTAAGAAGTTATGTTTTTGCCCATACCAGCAGTCGAATAGATGTGGAATTGGGTGCCAGAATGTTCAGGCATTTAGTAGCCTTGCCACTGGCGTATTTTCAAGCACGCAGGGTAGGAGATTCTGTTGCACGGGTGAGGGAATTAGAAAACATCAGGGAATTCTTAACAGGGCAAGGTCTGACCTTGATTCTGGATTTGTTATTTTCAGTTATTTTCTTGGGGGTCATGTTTTTCTACAGTGAGAAATTAACTTATGTAGTTCTCGCCTCAATCCCTTTTTATTTTCTATTGGCCTTGGTTGTCACGCCCATATTAAGAAAAAACCTCGACGATAAATTCAATAAAGGCGCAGAAAGCCAGTCGTTTTTGGTTGAATCGGTATCCAGTATTGACACTGTTAAATCCATGGCACTTGAAACCCGATGGGTGAACCGTTGGGATGAATTACTGGCAAATTATGTCAAAGCCAGTCTTAAAACCAACAAAATAAGTTTGATCGCAAATAATGGTGTGCAACTCATCAGCAAAATGGTCACGATTGCGATCACATGGCTGGGTGCAAGTTATGTCATTGAAATGGAAATGACGGTCGGCGAGTTGATCGCCTTCAATATGCTGGCGTCGCATGTCTCCAGTCCAATTATTCGAATGGCACAGATGTGGTCGGACTTTCAACAGGTTGGCATATCCATGGACAGGCTGGGCGATATTCTAAATACCAAAACAGAAATAACAGATAGTAAAACCATATTGCCTGCTTTAAAAGGAAAAATTGAATTTGACCAAATTCGGTTCCGTTACCGGCCTGAAATTGACGATGTTATTCGCGGCATATCCTTTGTGGTGCAACCTGGGCAAACTATTGGGATTGTGGGTCGATCAGGTTCTGGAAAAAGCACGCTCACAAAAATCATACAAAGAATGTACACACCGCAACACGGCAGAGTGTTGATAGATGGATTCGACCTTGTACTCACGGAACCCAATTCATTAAGAAGCCAAATAGGCGTTGTACTGCAAGAAAACATCCTTTTTAACAGAAGTATTCGAGCCAATATTGCTGTCAGCAACCCCAGCCTGAACATGGATGCAGTGGTGGCTGCGGCTGAATTAAGCGGTGCAGATGAATTTATAAGAGATTTACCAGAAGGCTACGACACCATCATTGGCGAGCATGGCGTGGGTTTATCAGGGGGACAACGCCAGCGCATTGCAATTGCCAGAGCAATTATTACTAACCCCAGAATTTTGATATTTGATGAAGCCACCAGCGCTTTAGATTATGAATCAGAACAAATCATTCAAAATAATATGAATCGAATATGCCAAGGCAGAACGGTCATTATTGTGGCGCATCGGCTTAGCGCGGTTAGAAATGCCGACTGTATTTATGTGATGGACAAAGGGGAAATTGCAGAAAAAGGAACGCATGAAGAATTAATCGTATCAGGCGGAATTTATAGTCATTTAAATAATATACAAAAATCCAGATGAATATTCTTATTTTAAAAGCTCAAGCTTGGAGTGAAGTTTTCAGCCGGTACCGCAAGGTGTGGGCTGCCGCATGGCGTGTGAGAAAAAACAATGATGATATGCGCAGATCCATAGAAGAGGCTGAGTTTTTACCAGCTGCTTTGGCTGTGCAAGAAACCCCAGTACACCCACTGCCCAGAATTGCAATGTATTTGCTGATCTCCATCATAGTACTTGCATTGATTGGTTCATATATATTCAAAATTGATGTCATCGTATCTGCGCCAGGCCAAATCATTTCAACAGGGCAAAAAAAATCTATACAAGCCCTAGAGTCCTCGGTTGTTAAAAAAATATATGTGAATGAAGGTGACCTTGTCAAAGCAGGGGATGTTTTGCTGGAGCTGTATGTTCCTGGATATCAAACGGACACTGAAAAAATAAACATTGAAATAGTGAATTCAAAAAATGAAAATAATCAAAATTTAAAATTTCTAGAATATATAAATAATAACAGTATAAATTCAACTGGTTTAGAAAAAAACAATTTATTGAACAGCAAGCTTGTAGAGTATGAAGCCAAGATCAACCGTATATTGGCAGAACTTGAGTCTAAAAAATCAGAATTAGATGCCACTAAAAGGCAAGCGCAAAAATTTTCTGAAGCTTTGCCAAGCATTGAACAAAAACTCAATGATTACAGGGAGTTAGAGCAAAAAGGCTATATACCCAAACATGCGGTTTTAGACCAACAACAATTATTAACGGACACCAAAGCAGAGCTTGATATTCAGCAAAGCAAAATCAATGACGCAAACAGCCAAATAAAACAAACCCAATTGACCTTGGAGTCATACAGATCAGAACTGAAACGAACGACCTTAGAACAAATCAGAGATGCTGACACCAAATTAAAATTAAATTCACAAGAATTAAAAAAAACAACGAACCGCGATACCTCATTATTCATCAAAGCCCCTGTTGATGGTTATGTTCATCAATTGGTTTCCAACACCTTGGGCGGGGTGGTAGCTGCAACACAAACCATGATGTACATCGTTCCTACCGATGACCTGTTGGAAGTTGAAATTAAATTAGAAAACAAGGATGTAGGACGATTAAAGAAAGGAATGGATGCCCAGATAAAAATCGACACGTTTCCATTTACCAAATATGGAACTGTCAATGGCAGGCTTCGTGTCATATCAGCTGATGCGATTGTGGAAGAAAAAAAGGGACTTTTATATAGTGCAAGAGTTTCCTTACTCAGTAAATCAATCATATTGGATGGGCGTGTAAATAAATTAAGCACAGGGATGACGACAGTCGTTGAATTAAATGTCGGCAAAAGAAGGGTCATTGAATATTTTTTAGATCCTTTCAAGAAAAATATGTCGGAGAGTTTACGTGAGTGGTAATCAATTCAAGTTCATCGGTATCGGATTTTTCATATCCGTGTGCTTGATGAATAAGTCTTTTGCAAACGAATATATTTTGCAACAGCTGCAAATTGTCAACGACCCTTTGAGCGTGAATATTGAATTGGAAAATATACAAGCGTTGTATCCCAATTTAAATCAAAGTGCAGAATGTTTCTTAAATGCAAGCTCTGCGCATTCCATTGTCAATATGAGCAGGGCTGAGTTGGCTCATATTACCGTGTGTTTTAGACCAGATATACAAGTGGTTTATAACAATTACAAAGCTGCTTTAGCAAGATTAGGACAAGCCAAAGGCAGTCGCCTGCCTGAAATTGATTGGACGGCCAATGGAAATGAACGTCGCCTAAATAAATTTGTGATTGATCCTACTCGTCCTGAATTAGACGTTCCCGCAAGAAAAGAAACAACGATCAGACAGGGATTTAATTTTATTTGGAAGGTTACTAATTTTGGGGCCACTTCTGCGCTCATTAACAGAACAGAGCTTCAAGCTAAATCTGTGGCTTATGAATTGGTGGCCAATACCAACAACAGTATTTTAGAAGCTCTATTGGCTCAGGAAGATTTAAAGGGTTCCATTCGAGTCCTTCAACTTTACAAAGAAGCCAAAGAAGGTGCTAGGAAAAATTTAGATATTGCAATTGAGCGTCAACGCTTAGGTGTTGGTAGTCAAAGCGACGTGATCAATGCGCAAACACTTTATAACCGAACAGAAATTGATATTTTACAGACGCTCAATGAAATAGCACAAAAATACAATGGCTTGCTCAATGCCTTGGGCATTGGCAAACGCGTCAATCCTGATTTTGACTCTAATACATTTCAACCCATAAGCCAGTCTGCACTGAATATAAATAGCGGTATTGATAAATCAGTGTTGTTTGAACTTGCAAATAATATGCCTGAGCGCTTGTCAGCTATTTATGCTTATGAAGCCAGCTTGAAAAGAGTGGAGGAAATTGAAAAGGAAAACAACCCCAGCATTGTTTTATCAACCAGCAATGGGGTTTATCAAAATAAAATTGACAGCGGTACAAACTTTAAAACCAATGAATCAACTGTCAATCTAACCTTGAAGGTTCCTTTGTTTTCGGGTTTTATCAATACCTACAAGGTAAAAGAATCAATGCAACAAGCGTTCTCGCAAGAGATGCAAATAATGACGGTGGAGAACAAAATTCAAAAAGAAGTTATTGCAAATTTAAAACAACTTGAAAATGAATTATTGGTTAAATCTAAATTAGAAGAATATATAGAGCTTTCAGAATTGAATTTGAATGCCATGAAGGAAAAATATTTGCGTGGGGTAGCGGACATCAGTTATTTACTAAATGCAAATAAAGAATTAATTACTGCAAGGGTTGAACTTGCTCGCAGCATGGCCCGATTAGTCACAAGTCAAATTAAACACCTTTATTTTCAAGGAAAAATCAATGACGCATACTGACAAATCAAATGCAGACTTGCAAATTTTAGTGCCCAGTCAAAATGATAATCCTATTAATCGAAATGAGGTATTAGGTGCAATTGCCTGGTTATGGATGCACTCGCCATTACATCAAGAATGGCCTTCGGCTTTGATGCGTATCAATGTGTTACCCGCAATTGTCCATCGTCAATTTTTATTGATTAGAAATAAACAAGGACTGCCAGTTCATTACGCAAGCTGGGCGTATTTTGATGAGGAAAGAGAAAGAAAATATTTACGAAACACAAATTCAATTGTGTTTGATGATTGGAATTGTGGTGATCGCATGTGGTTTATCGATTGGATTGCTCCCCATGGAGGCTCCAGGCTATTGATAGACAAATTAAGAAGAGAAATATTTCCAGACAAAGCGGCGTGGGCATTACGCGTCAAAAAAAACAGTACCAAGGGAGTAATTCAAGACCATTTTGGTATTCATTTGAGTGATCAACAAAAAAAAGATTATACAAATCAGTTGCAGAGAAATTTAGATTTTATGAATAAAACAAGTAGTTGAATTTTCAATCATTTTCAAAATTTTTTAAGGAATAATCATGACCGCTCTGACTTTGAACAGTAACACAGACTTACAAAATTTTAAATTGTTGACAGATATTGTCATAGATCCAATTTTTTTAAATTTACTGAATGCTGAAAATATTAAAATTGATGATCCAAAAGATATATTTACCGATTATAAATTAATTACCAACCTTGTTAAACCTGTCGGTAATTATTCTACCAATTATTCGCTGAATGACAGAACATTTGGAACTTTGTTGAAGACATTCAAGATCTATAAAACTTTACTAGTTAAAGAAAATTCAAATGACAAACCAAAAATTGATTTTATTGAAAAACTTGAAAGAGATTATCTTGCAAACACTAATTTTAAATTAACACTCGCTGCTTTAAATTTTTCAAGAAATCTTCGTGATAATAAACTAATCGATGCTATAGATATAGCTAGGAGCTCAATTGCTGGATTTGCTGATTTTTTAAGTGTATACAGGCAAGCCTATAAAGTTGAAATTTATGATTTAAAAGCAGCCAAAAATCTTTCTGAACCAAAAAAACAAACCAAGGAATTACTTTATGAAGCTGGAGGTGTTTTTATTGAAGTTACTAAAGCTGCAGATGTAGGTCTTGCGATAGCAAAAGCGTTTAATAAACTTTATTATAAGAATGGTTTGGCTGGTACTGATCTTGAAATCGCAAGGATTGAGCTTTCTAGTGCATTGATTCAGGGTGGGGCAACTGCTTTTAATTTAGCCAGTGGGGTAATGAAAACTCTTGAGAAAATTCAGACTAAATTTCCATCTGCATTTCTAAAAACTGTCAAAAGTACACCTTTTAACTTTGCGGCTGAATTTAATTCAGTCAGTGGAAGCCTTTTAAATCTTGGTGCCTCTGCTGCCACAATTGCAGTTCTTGTCAACTACTTGAACGCTGCTAAAACAGACCAAGAAAGAAATATTTATATTGCGGAATTGAGTATTCAAGCTGCACAGCTTTTAGTGTCTGGTTCTGAAATAGCATATGCTTTAACACAGTTTGCAAGATCTGCAAAATTTGCATCTTCGGCTGCCAAAGGTTTTGGTGCATTGACAGCAGTATTAACTTTAGCCGTTACTGTAGTTGAGATAGTTAATTTAGCAGCTGAGTTTGACACTGCGACCAGAACCAGAAATGAATTGTCGATTTATGGATCTAAATACGGTTTCAGTGGTTTCAATGCATTGGCAAATAATTTAGAAAGAACGGCAGTAACTAATGCGATTTTTTTGGCCGGGCAAACTGCGATCGCTATTGTAGGGATTGTGGGTTCATTTATACCGGGCGTTGGTTTTGCTGTTGCATTAGGTACGGCTTTAGCTTCCTTGTTGTTGGCAGGCATTCAGCAACAATTTATTGAAATGGATGTTGATGCCGATCGAAATAGTTTATTGAACCAATATGGTTCTTGGAGCAATTACTGGGCACAATCCTACGCAGCCTTGCGCGCCAGGTATGAAGACTCACCTGGTTTTAAAGCCATGATCAATGAATACCAGTCCATGATTGGTGATGATGGCTATGGCCGGGTTGTGCTTCTCAGCTCAATGACACCCAATGATGTGCAATTTCAAATTGCGGGTCGTTTACGTGAAGGCGCATCGCTCCAAAACCAGTTTTTTGACGCAACTGTTATCAACAAAACCGGATATACCCATAACCAAACATTAATGGATGCGACCTCTGGAAGCATTGATTTGACAAGTGCCTATTTGCGTCAGTATGTCAGTTTAGGGCCTGTATTGATCAGTCCCAGCCAAATTTCTGCTATCAGAACTTCAAATGGTAAGAATTCCTACATCACACAAATTAACTATGAACCCAAAACTTGGAGTGTTATCGATGGCAATACTTCCACAACGGTCGACGCACGCGGGCTCGCGTTAAAAGATGATGGCGCCAATACGGAATTTGCTGCAGATTTCAACATGGGTGGTGGTAATGATGTAATTGTAGTGGGTGTACGTAGAGTGCTGGGGGATTTAGGAACCGGATTCAACGGCATTGATTACTCCAATCTTTCACTTGCACTGACTGTTGCATTTGCCGAAGATGGTCTGGTGACCATTAATAAAAGAGGTTCGGCGAATATTCTTGTTGAATTTATAGATTCAAATACAACAAGTGTGGGTAAACGAAATGAGACAATTCAATTTCTGAATACAAAAATTATAAATAAAAGTATTGATGCCACTGATTATTTTAAAAATGTTTCTTACATAGAGGGCAGTAATGCCGACGATACATTTACCGGTAATAGCAAGCAAAACTTCTTTATAGCATCTGCTGGTAATGATGTTTATGATGGTGGTGGTGGTGGAGATTGGATTGATTATTCCAACAATGCAACTTCTGTGAAATTAGCGCTCAATGTGCAACTTGCACATTCTTACAATCTTCTCAAAGAACTGCCGACCAGTTCAAATGGTTTGTCAAAAACCGTTATGCCCTATGAACAAAATACAAACTCTATTGATAATGCTTATTATTGGAATAATTTTAACCCAGACAAAAGTAACTATGCTGTTAAAGCTGTCGAGGGTAATGGCATTACGCATGTATATAACCGTAGTAATGGCTTTGTATTCAGAACTGTTTTTGTTAACAAATCCGTGAGTTTATTTATTGAATATACTCCCGTCAATCAACCGCATGAACTTTATTACGGTAACTTCCCCGGCGCCTGGGTCGCTGTTTATGGTTCCAAATCCATTTTTGCTTTTAATGGTCAAGGGTGGAGTGATTTTAAATTAACTGCCAGTGATAAGTTAATGGTAACCAATTTTTGGTCAAAGGATGAAAGTGACTTTTCTGTTTTTAGATATGGCTCTAGAAATACCAATAACGTCTATATTTTTAATTTTGGTGTCAGTGATCCATTTAATTTTTCAACAACTTCAGATTTTGCTTCATTTGGTGATACTGATGGCAATGGTAAAACCGAGTTTATAACAGCCAGTTCAAATGATCTCAGCTTTACATATACGTCGAGTTCAAATTCAATAATGCAAAACAGTTGGAATACACCTGAATTTAATCCTCGTGTCGCTAAAATTTTTACTGGTGATTTCAATGGAGATGGAAAAGACGATATATTGCGACAAGAAATAGGCGCTTCGGCAGCAGATGATTATAGTATGTTGTCAGTGTATTTTTCGAATGGTGATTATACATTTACCAAGGCTGAAACTGATGCCAATGGCAATGCAAAAGGTATCGACAATCCGCAAGGGTTTCATGGTGATCTTACAAATCTTCTGGTTGGCGATTTCAATGGAGATGGTTTTGCCGATATATTTCGTACAGAAAAAGGTGCATTTGCTACAAATGGCGAGATCCGTAATATTGTTAATATTTGGTTTGGAGACGGCAAAGGGGGCTTTAATAAAGCGCCAACGGATATGTATGGTAATTTATTTGTTTATAACGGCAGGGTAGATTATTACACCCAAACACTTAGTAATATTCAAAATGTTCGCGGTAGTAACGCTTCTGATACCTTGGTTGGTGATGGGCAAGACAATATCATTGATGGCGCAGGTGGTAGCGACAAACTATATGGTCTGGGGGGGAACGATAGCTTCATTGCCGCTTTATCAGGCAACTCTTTTTATGATGGTGGCTTAGGGATTAACTTTTTGGACTATGGCACTCTCAGTTCTGGTGCCAATGAAAGAATTTCTGTTTCTATCAGTTCAGGACACGATGGAACGGTTCAGAAAAGTTCTGACAATTATGGAAGCCGTACCGATAGTTTTTCACTGATCCAGCAAATCCGCGGCACGGATGGCAATGACACATTCATGGGCGGTGATTTGGATGACCAGTTTTTTGGTCAGGGCGGCAATGATATTTTTGATACCAAGGCAGGGGACGACATTGTCGTGACAGGGCTTGGAAAAGACACCGTCAATCTGGGTTTGGGTAATGACAAGGCTTATGTGCAGCATGACTTTGTCAGCTCCGCTGGTGTACCTTTGCAAACTGACACTGTGGATTCAGTGATTGGCAAAGGGCGTTATGTCTATATTCGTAAAAACGATGGAGTGAGTAACTATTTATCTTTGGCCGAGTTGCAAGTCATGAGCAACGGGGTAAATGTCGCACAAGGTAAATCAACTAACCTGAAATATAGTTCTCAATATGATGACAAGAAAGGTGCGGCTCTTAATTTGGTGGATGGCAAAACCGGAGGTGATTATCAAACAGACGGCATTTTTGCAAGTGCCACCACAAGTGGCGGCTGGATACAGGTGGATTTGGGTGCATCGACTTCTATAGATGTCATCAATATATTTGGCCGTACTGACAGTGGCTCTGCCCAAAACGGCCAATACACGGTGTATGTCAGTGACACGGACATGGCTGGCAAAACAGATACTGAACTGAAGGCCATGGCCAATGTCGGTTACTACCTTCAAAATGGAACGGTTTCATACCTTCCGATCACCCGTAAATTTTCCGCCACCTCTGGCACCAGTGCCAACTTTTTCAGGCGTGATTTGAATACAGGTGAAAAAACAATTGACGGAGGGGAAGGCAAAGACACGGTCAGCTATGTCCAAAATGGCACAGGCATGACCACGGACGTGGGTATTGATGCAGACTTGTCCAACGAAGCCCAGCAAACCGTGAAAACCTGGTTTCAAAATGGCTGGACCAATGAAAGCAGCGTGACCGACAAGTTGAAAAACATTGAAAACATAGAGGGCACGCAAAATAGCGACCGAATTTTGGGCAGCAGTGCGGCGAATGTGTTGTCGGGTGGCGATGGCAACGATTGGATCAACGGCGGTGCAGGCGATGATGTGATTTACACCGGCACTGGCAAAGATGTGGTTTTGGGTGGTGACGGCGACGACATCATTTCTGTGCAGCACAGCACCAAACCTACTGCGCGGGTGGGTGTGGGTCGCTATGTTTACATTCGCAAGAACGATGGTGTGAGTAACCATTTGCACTTGGCCGAGTTGCAGGTGATGAGCAATGGGGTAAATGTGGCGCTGGGCAAAACCACCAATCTCCAAAAATCGGGTGAGTACGATTCAACACTTCATGCTGCAGTCAATTTGGTGGATGGCAAAACTGGCGGTAGCCCTTCAGTAGATGGTATTTTTGCGGGTGGTACTTGGATTCAGGTGGATTTGGGTGCATCGACCTCTATCGATGCCATCAATGTGTTTGGGCGTACTGACCATGCCATTGACCATAACGGCCAATTCACGGTGTATGTCAGCGACACGGACATGGCTGGCAAAACAGATGCTGAACTGAAGGCCATGGCCAATGTCGGCTATGCCAATGTGACCAACACGGTGGGCTGGGTGACTCTGCAAGATCCCTTGAAAGTCACAGCTGGCACCGCCAGCACATTCACTCAGCCGGATGCCAACAAGCAAACCAATGCGCTGGCCGCCACTGGTCGCTATGTTTACATTCGCAAGAATAACGGTGTGAATGACTATTTGTCCTTGGCCGAGTTGCAAGTCATGAGCAATGGGGTGAATGTAGCGCTGGGCAAAGCCACCAACCTGAAAACTTCTGGCCAATTTGATGCAGGCAGCCATGCGACTGCCAATTTGGTGGACGGCAAAACCGGCGGACAACAAAGTACGGACGGTATTTTTGCCAGCAGCACTGCTGGTGGTGGCTGGATACAGTTGGATTTGGGTGCATCAACTTCTATAGATGCCATCAATGTATTTGGCAGGACAGATTCAGCGTCTTCACAAAATGGCAAATACACGGTGTATGTCAGTGACACGGATATGGCAGGAAAAATCGATGCTGAAGTAAAAGCCATGGCCAATGTGGCTTACTACAACCAAAGCCAAGTGGTGACCAACACCAATATTCTTGCTGCTGGAATGACGCTGACAACAGGAACCAGCAGCAATTTCCTTACCCGCTACTTTATAAGTGATGCCAAAAACATCGATGGTGGTGCGGGCAATGATGTGGTCAGTTACAAAGACTCTGGGGGGCCTGTGGGGTCGGGTATTGATGCTGATTTGTCACAGTCGCGTCAGACCGTCAAAACTGCTTATGTGAATGGTGTGGCAAACGCGCTGAGCGTGACGGATACGCTGACCTCGATTGAAGGCATAGAAGGCACGGACTGGAACGACAAGCTGCTGGGCAGCGACCAAGACAACAAACTGTATGGCGCAGGTGGTTCAGACTGGATCGATGGTGGTGCTGGGGATGACGAGCTGATCACTGGCACGGGTGCTGACACGGTTTGGGGTGGCAGTGGCGATGATGTGATTCGCGTGCAACATACAAAACCCTTGGTAGGCGTAGGCCGCTATGTTTACATTCGCAAAAACGATGGTGTCACCGAGCATTTGTCCTTGGCCGAATTGCAAGTGATGAGCAATGGGGTGAATGTGGCCTTAGGCAAAACAACCAACCTTAAATTCTCTGGACAAGTGGATGGTCATGCAGCGGTCAATTTGGTGGACGGCAAAACCGGCGGTCATTATCAAAAAGACGGTATTTTTGCCAGCAGCACAAGAGGCGGTGGCTGGATTCAAGTGGATTTGGGTATATCCAAAGCGATTGATTCCATCACTGTGTTTGGCCGCACTGACACTGCCCTTGAGCAAAATGGCCGGTATACGGTGTATGTCAGCAACACCGACATGTCTGGCAAAACCGATGCCCAACTCAAGGCCATGGCCAATGTAGGCTTCTACAGGGAAAACAGCACTGTTAGCAGCAGCAACTTGTCTGTCCCCCTGTCCACCACGGTTGGTACATCGGTCAATTTCTTCAGCCAATTCTCTAGCAGCCCAGACGCCAAAACCATCGACGGTGGTGAGGGCAGCGACACGGTCAGTTACAAAGGCATGCAAGATGCCGCTGTCATGGGCATCACAGCCAATCTGTCCACCACGCAGCAAACTGTGGGTATTTGGCGAGATGCGCGCAATGACACCAATTCAACTTCTGCCTTAGTCGGCAAAGGCCGCTATGTTTACATTCGCAAGAACGATGGTGTGGCTAACTATTTATCTCTGGCCGAATTGCAAGTGATGAGCAATGGGGTGAATGTGGCGCTGGGCAAAACTACCAACCTTAAATCCTCGGGTCAATTGGATGCCAACAAGCGTGCTGCCATCAATTTGGTGGATGGCAAAACTGGTGGACGATTGGAAACCGATGGTATTTTTGCAAGTGCCACCACAAGTGGCGGCTGGATACAGGTGGATTTGGGTGCATCAACTTCTATAGATGCCATCAATATATTTGGCCGTACTGACAGTGGCTCTTCCCAAAACGGCCAATACACAGTGTATGTCAGCGACACGGACATGGCTGGCAAAACCGATGCCCAACTGAAGGCCATGGCCAATGTGGGTTACTACAGGGAAGACA